>PNNY01000075.1 GCA_013824485.1 Sideroxydans sp. | reverse complement strand
CAACGCCAAACCTTGCGTCACACCGCAGGCGATGCGCACACCCGTGAACGAGCCCGGGCCTTTGCCGAACGCGATGCCATCGACTTGTTTGACCTTGATACCTGCTTCCTTGAGCAAGGCATCCAGCATCTCCATCAATACTTCGGAATGCTTCTGCCCCACCAACTCGCAGCGCTCGCTTACGGCTCCGTCTTGCCACAAGGCAACGGAGCAATATTCGGTGGAAGTTTCTATCGCGAGGAGGCGCATCAGGACTTGTTGGCTCAGCCGACTGTTTCTACGTTCACCAACAACAACACTACCGCCTGCGCGGCGATGCCTTCGCCACGTCCTGTGTAACCCAAGTGTTCGGTGGTGGTGGCTTTCACGTTCACGCAGCTTGCTCCGATGCCAAGGTCTGACGCGATGTTGGCGACCATGGTGGGGATATGCGGCGCCATCTTGGGCGCTTGCGCAATGATGGTGGCGTCCACATTGCCGACGCGATATCCAACCGACTCGATCTTGCGCGCCACGTCACGCAACAAGATGCGGCTGTCGATGTCTTTGAATTTCGCATCGGTATCGGCGAAATGTTTACCGATGTCGCCCAATGCCGCTGCACCCAACAGGGCGTCGCAGATCGCATGCAACAACACGTCTGCATCGGAATGTCCGAGCAGACCTTTCTCATAGGGAATGTCTACGCCACCGATGATCAGCTTGCGTCCTTCCACCAGCTGGTGAACGTCGAAACCTTGTCCGATCCTCATTTGTGATCCTTCAATAACAATTCTGCCAATACGATGTCCTGCGGATAGGTGACCTTGAAGTTGCTGCTATCGCTCGCTACCAATTTGGGTTGCAGACCTAGCGCCTCGATGGCGGACGCCTCATCCGTGACCGTCTTACATTGCTGCAATGCCTGCGCCAGCAATCCGGCGCGGAACATCTGCGGTGTCTGCGCCTGCCACAGCCCTTCGCGTGGTTCGGTATGCGCGATGCGTTGTTGCGAATCACCGCGTTTCAAGGTGTCTGCTACCGGTACGGCAAGGATGCCGCCAACGGGATCGTCGCGTAGCTCGGCGATCATGCGCGACAGCAGATGGGCACTCAGACAAGGGCGCGCCGCATCATGCACTAACACCCAATCGTCCGGCTCCAACTCGGAAGCCAGCAGGCCGTTCGCCACGCTCTCGGCGCGCGTCGCACCACCGCAGTAGAGCGGCTCCAGCTTGCCAGCGCAATGCGACCAGTCGTAGCGTGCGAAATATTCATCCTCGGGTGCCAACACCACGAACACTGTCTTGATATTAGGGTTGGCGCACAACGTGGAAAGCGCGTGCCAGATCATGGGGCGGCCAGCCAGATCGAGATATTGCTTGGGCAACTCGTTGCCCATACGGGCGCCGAAGCCGGCAGCGGGAACTAAAGCGTGGAATTCAGACATATTCGAATTGTAAAACAGGAGCGCAGCCCGCGTGGCTTATAATGCGCGCCTTTGTTTCAGGCCGTTCCCATGCTGTTCGCTTCCAAACATTCCCGCCCTCGCTACACGAATCTAACTGGTTCCTCGGATGCGCTCGCGCTGGCGCAATACGCTGCCGAACATTCGCCGTTGGTCATCATCGCCGCCAACGCATTGGAAGCTCAGCGGCTCGTTGAAGAGATACCGTTCTTCGGCCCCAAGTTGCGCGTGCATCTGCTACCGGACTGGGAGACGTTGCCCTACGACCACTTCTCGCCTCACCAAGACTTGATCTCGGAGCGCTTGGCTACGCTGCATCACATCCGTAGCAACAATTTCGATGTCGTCATCGTACCCATCACCACGGCCTTATACCCATTGCCCCCCGTGGCCTATCTGGCGGCTTACACTTTCTTTTTAAAGAAGGGCGAGCGCCTAGACCTCGATGCTTTCCGTCAGCAGATGACGTTGGCTGGCTACAACCATGTGCAGCAGGTACTGACTCCCGGCGAATACTGCGTGCGCGGCGGCATCATCGATCTGTTCGCTATGGGCAGCGTTCTGCCTTATCGTCTCGACCTGTTCGACGACGAGATCGAGACCATCGCCACCTTCGATGTGGATACGCAACGCACGCTTTACCCTGTGCCGGAGATACGCATGTTACCGGCGCGCGAGTTCCCCATGGATGAGAAGGGACAAGCCCATTTCCGCCAAAGTTTTCGCGACCGCTTCGATGGCGATCCTTCCAAATGTCGCATCTACAAAGATGTGAGCAAAGGCATCGCGCCTTCCGGCATCGAGTATTACCTACCGTTGTTCTTCGACAAGACCGCGACGCTGTTCGACTACCTGCCGCAGAACGCCACGCTATGTTTGCATCACGATGTGGATGCCGCGACAAAACAGTTCGCCGTGGATACCGCCTCGCGCTACAACTTGCTGCGTGGCGATCCGCAACATCCGCTGTTGGAAACGAAGGAATTGTTCTTGGATGGTGAGCAGTTCTTCGTCCGTGCTAAAGAGTTCGCGCGACTCGACATACTCCCCTCGCCCGCAGGCGGGAGAGGGGCTGGGGGTGAGGGCGATTCAAAGAATCTCACGCCCTGCCCCACCGCCACCATCCCCTCTATCGCTGTGGACCGCCGTGCCGAAGTCCCCACGCAAAAGTTCGA
The DNA here is from genome assembly GCA_013824485.1 of Sideroxydans sp. GTDB lineage: Bacteria > Pseudomonadota > Gammaproteobacteria > Burkholderiales > Gallionellaceae > Sideroxyarcus. Next base: position 7,098 of record PNNY01000075.1, on the reverse strand, counting down.
AGACTTCTTGCGTTCCTACAAGGGGCGCACCTTGCTGCTCGCCGAAAGTCTAGGTCGCCGCGAGATCATGTCCGGCTATCTGAAGGAATACGATCTCACGCCCACCGTGTGCGAGGACTACGCATCCTTCCTCGCCAGCAAAGATAAGTTCATGCTCGGCGTCGGCCCTATCCAGATCGGCTTCGCGCTACCGGATGAGAATATTTCCATCGTCACCGAGACCGAACTCTATGCGGCTCAACCCCGTAGCCGCGCTGCCCGTGCCGCAAAGAAGAGCAACGTCGAAGGCATGTTGCGCGACCTGTCTGAACTCAAGACCGGCGACCCAGTAGTGCATGAGCAGCACGGCATCGCGCGCTATCAGGGCTTGGTTAATCTCGACCTCGGCGAGGGCGAGAACGAATTCCTGTTGTTGGTGTATGCGGGCGAAGACAAGCTGTATGTACCGGTGTCGCAACTACACGTCATCAGCCGTTACAGCGGCGGTTCACCTGAGGCGGCACCATTACACAAACTAGGCAGCGGTACGTGGGACAAAGCCAAACGCCGCGCCATGCAGCAAGTGCGCGACACCGCCGCCGAGTTGCTCAACATCTACGCCCAGCGCGCCACGCGCAAAGGCCACGCCTTTAAATTGACGTATCACGACTACGAAGCGTTCGCGGAGGGCTTCGGTTTTGAAGAGACACCCGACCAAGCTGCCGCTATCGAAGCCGTGCTGCTCGACCTGCAATCCGGCAAGCCGATGGATAGACTCATCTGCGGCGACGTCGGCTTCGGCAAGACGGAGGTCGCTTTGCGTGCCGCTTTCGTGGCAGTGATGGATGGCAAGCAAGTCGCCGTGCTGGTACCCACCACGCTGCTGGCCGAGCAACACTTCCAGAACTTCTCCACCCGCTTCGCTGATTGGCCGATAAAGATCGCCGAGCTGTCGCGCTTCCGCTCGACCAAAGAGGTATCGCAATCGCTGAAGGACTTGGCCGAAGGCAAGCTGGACATCGTCATCGGCACGCACAAACTCATCCAGAAGGATGTGAAGTTCAACAACCTCGGCTTGGTCATCCTCGACGAAGAACACCGCTTCGGCGTGCAACAGAAAGAACGCCTCAAAGCATTGCGTGCCGAGGTGGATGTGCTGACGCTCACCGCCACACCGATACCGCGCACGCTAGCGATGTCGCTGGAAGGTCTACGCGATTTCTCCGTCATCGCCACCGCACCGCAACGCCGCCTCTCCATCAAGACCTTCGCCAGCAGCTTCAGCCAAGGCGTGATCCGCGAAGCCGTATTGCGCGAACTCAAACGTGGCGGTCAGGTGTACTTCCTGCACAACGAGGTCGACACCATCAACAACATGTTGGAGAAGTTGGAAACCTTGTTGCCGGAGGCGCGCATCCGCGTGGCGCACGGGCAGATGGGCGAACGAGATCTGGAAGCGGTGATGCGCGACTTCACTCACCAGCGCTTCAACGTGCTGCTGTGCACCACGATTATTGAAACTGGAATTGACGTTCCGACGGCTAACACCATCATCATGAATCGCGCCGACCGCTTTGGCCTGGCGCAGTTGCATCAACTACGCGGTCGCGTCGGACGTTCGCATCACCAAGCCTATGCCTATCTCTTGGTGGACAACATGGAAGGCCTCACCGCGCAGGCGAAGAAACGCCTCGAAGCGATTCAAGCTATGGAGCAACTCGGTAGTGGATTCTTCCTCGCCATGCATGATTTGGAGATTCGTGGCGCAGGTGAAGTGTTGGGTGAATCGCAGAGTGGCGAGATGCAAGAGATCGGATTCAGTCTCTACAACGACATGCTCGCCGCCGCCATCGCCTCGCTCAAGCAAGGCAAAGAGCCTGACATGACGCATCCGCTGGGCGTGACCACTGAGATCAATCTGCACACGCCGGCGTTGTTGCCGAACGACTATTGCGGCGACATCCACCAACGTCTCGTCATCTACAAACGTCTCGCGAACTGCAACACGCAAGAAGACCTAGACGACATGCAGCAGGAACTCATCGATCGCTTCGGCCTGTTACCCGAGCCCGCACAGACCCTGCTCGACAGCCACCGCCTGCGCATCCTAGCGAAGCCACTCGGCATCAGCAAAGTGGATGCATCGAGTGAATCCATCGTCATCCAATTCATCCCCGAACCGCCCATCGACCCGATGAAGATCATCACGATGATCCAGAGCAAACGTCACATCAAGATGTCAGGGCAAGATAAATTGAAGATCGATCTGAAGTATGGGGATCTGCAACAACGGGTATTGGCGATCAAGAATTTCTTCAATGAATTGAAGTAGCACCAGAGGGGCTGATCTTAACCAGCCCCTCTATCATTACAACGCCGCCTTCACTGCAACTGCCAACGCCGTCGTCGGTCTGCCGATGAGTTTGCTCAGTTGCTTGCCGTCATCGAACAATCCCCCTTTTGAAACACCCTTGTCAGAGTTCGCCAACAGTTCTGCTAGGAATTCTGGCAGCCCTGCACCGAGCAACGCTTTCTTGTATTCCGCTTCCGGCAGATTCACATAGCCTATGGCTTTGCCAGTCTGACGTGCGATCTCGGCGGCCAGTTCGGTCAGGGTGTAAGACGTATCTCCTGCGAGTTCATAGACTTTCCCCGCTTGGTTGTCCGCAGTCAGCACAGCCACATCTGCTTCAGCGTAATCGGCGCGAGTGGCAGAAGAGATGCGTCCATCACCCGCCGCACCAAACACCGCGCCATGCGCCAATGCGCTGGGGATGCCTGCGGTGTAGTTCTCGGTGTACCAGCCGTGGCGCAGCAAGGTGAAGGGCACGCCCGAGGCGCGTAGATAGTCTTCGGTCTCTTTGTGTTCGACGGCCAATCCGAGCGACGAGGTGTCGGCGCGCAAGATGCTGGTGTAGGCCAGCAGTTTCACGCCTGCACGTTTCGCGGCGTCGATGACGGCTTTGTGTTGTGTGGCTCGCTGCCCCACTTCGCTGGAAGAGATGAGCAGCACTTTGTCAGCCCCCTTCAAGGCGCTGTCCCAGCTGGCGGGTTGGCTGTAGTCGGCTTGGCGAACTTGCACGCCCAGCGCGGCGATGTCCTTGGCTTTCTCCACATTGCGTACTGCAGCGACGATGCTGGAGGCAGGGACTTTATTCAGCAATGACTTGATGACGAGTTGGCCTAGTTGTCCTGTGGCTCCGGTGACGACGATCATGGTGTTTCCTTTCTTCTTCGTGGTTGATGAGGTGGACGAAGAATAACCGCTGTGCTAACTTTACGTAAGTACGTACAAAAAGGTAAGTGTCATGCCCCAGATAACCACAGGAAAACCAGCCCCCAAGTATCGCCGTGGAGAAGTCCTCGCGGCCGAATGTCCTTCACGCGAGATACTCAACCATGTGACCAGCCGCTGGGGCGTGCTGGTGCTGACCGTGCTGATGGAGGGGACGCACCGCTTCAGTGACTTGCGCCGAAAGATCGGCGGGGTGAGTGAGAAGATGCTGGCGCAGACATTGCAGCAGTTGGAGAAGGATGGTTTCATCGACCGAGTCGCTTACCCGGTCGTGCCGCCCCATGTGGAATATTCGTTGACCCCTTTGGGAGAGGAGATCGGCAGTCAGGTCGACTCGTTGATCGATTGGATAGAGAGCAACCTATCAAAGATCCTACGGGCACAGCAGAAGCGCTTAGGCTGAGGCTTTCTTCGCCACCCACGCGCTTCTTTGTTCTTTGTTCATGAACGTCCACGCCACAAAGCGGCTCTTCTTCTGACCTTGCGACATCTCGAAGGTGCGGTTGTCCACCGCGCCGATGTTCTTTATCAATCGATAGATGTGCGGCAAGCTGGATGATTTGGAGATGAGGGTGGTGAACCACATGCAGTGGTCGCGCCCTGAGACACTCTCTTCGATCATGCGCGTCACGAACGCTTCTTCGCCGCCCTCGCAACACAATTCCAAACTCTGCCCGCCGAAATTCAGCACAGGTTTCTTGTGCTTGTTGCTCTCTTTACCAAGGTTCTGCCATTTGCGTTGCGCACCCTGCCGCGCTTCCGCCAAGGAGGCGTGGAACGGTGGGTTGCACATGGTGAGGTCGAAGTATTCATCGGCGTAGGTGACGCCTTCGAAGATGGATGCGGAATACTCTTGGAAACGCAATTCGATGGCATCGCCCAACTGGTTCGCATCCAAAAGATGGCGCGCGTTCTTCAGCGCCGCCTCATCCACATCCGTGCCCACAAAATGCCAGCCGTAGCTGCGATGCCCGATGATGGGGTAGATGCAGTTCGCCCCCACGCCGATATCGAGCACGCGCACCTTGTCGCCGCGCGGGATGTTGCCGCCGTTTCCTTCCGCCAAGAGGTCAGCTAAGAAATGGATGTAGTCGGCACGACCGGGAATTGGAGGACACAGGTATTGCGCGGGGATGTCCCACTCGTTGATGCCGTAATAGTGCTTCAACAGCGCGCGATTGAGCGCCTTCACCGCAACGGGATCGACGAAATCGATGGATTCGTTACCGTACTGGTTCACTGCAACGAAGTCCTTCAGTTCTGGACTGCTAGCGATGAGTTGCGCGAAGTCATAGCGACCTCGGTGCAGATTGCGGGGATGCAGGGTAGGTTTCTCTGGGGCTTGTGTCATTGCGTGTTGGGTATCGTGTGAATGGGCGGATGATACCGCGCCGAGCGCATCGCAGCTCCGATACCTTTACCCCTGCACTATCCATTGTTCGAAGCGTAGAATAATTAGGATAACGAGACGTTCACTTTGGAGAGAGAAGCCATGCCTAAGCCTGTCAGCAGCAAAGCCCCCGCCCCCAAGAAAACAACCACCACTAGTCGCCGCAAACCCACAGCGCGCGATGTGAGCAAAGGCGACATCCCGCCCACATTGAACAAGAAGTCCGTCGAAGTGTTCACCGTAAAACAGGCGATCAGTGCCGCAGAAGAATCTAAGGTGGCAGCAGTGAAAGACATCATCGCGGCTATCAAGCCCGGTGACAGCGAAGGACTGAGCAAAGCACTGACAGCGATATTCGATGGCGCCTCACCCGACGATGCGGCGATGTTGCGCAAAGCGCTGTTACAACAACCCGCGTTCTTATCGCGCTCAAAGTTCCCCGATGAAGAGTTAGCAAGTGGATGGCGTGAAGGCGGTTATCCCTACAAGAACTTGCTATCGCGTAAGAGTTATGAAAAACAGAAGTTCCAACTGCAAGTCGAACTCTTGAAGCTACAGAACTGGGTGAAAGAGACAGGGCAAAAGGTCGTCATCTTGTTCGAGGGACGCGATGCCGCTGGCAAGGGAGGCACCATCAAACGCTTCATGGAGCATCTGAACCCTCGCGGTGCGCGCGTGGTCGCGTTGGAGAAACCTTCCGAGGTGGAGCGTGGCCAATGGTATTTCCAGCGTTATGTGCAACACCTACCTACTGCGGGTGAGATCGTGCTGTTCGACCGTTCTTGGTACAACCGAGCAGGCGTGGAACGCGTGATGGGCTTCTGTGATAACAAGGAATACGACGAATTCATGCGCCAAGCTCCCGAGTTCGAACGCAACTTGGTACGCAGCGGTGTGTACGTCATCAAGTTCTGGTTCTCGGTAAGCCGAAAAGAACAGCGTCGCCGTTTCAAAGAGCGCGAAGTGCATCCGCTCAAACACTGGAAACTCTCCCCCATCGACTTGGCCTCACTGGATAAATGGGACGACTACACCAAGGCGAAAGAATCCATGTTCTTCTACACGGATACGGCTGACAGCCCGTGGACGGTCATCAAATCAGACTGTAAGAAACGCGCCCGTTTGAACGCGATGCGCTACATCCTGCACAAGCTGCCTTACTCCAACAAAGAGTTGGAACGCATCGGCCAAGTCGACCCCTTGCTGGTTGGACGTGCTCAAGTGGTATACGAGCGCGGCGAAAAAGACGCAGCGATACTCTAGGTCTTTTTGCACTTGACTTTGACCTTCGCCCGCCGTGGCTGGGGTCTCCCGTTTTTAGAAAAAAACAAGCCGTCGGAAGAAAATTTCGACGGCTTTTCGTTTGGTCGCTTGCATTAAAATGGCCCGCCTGAACGAACCATCGAAACACACCTTTTCTGAGCACCATGAACCTCATACTCCAAGCCCTACACGACATCCCTTCCGCGCAGGTAGAACACCTCGCCAAGCTAGCTAGCGCCACACGTACCGAGCAAGTCGCCCCGCGTGTCTATCGCCTGCGTGATGCAAAGCCAAACGACAGCATCGCCACCTATTGTTTCGAACATCAGATCGACTACGGCTTCGTGCCCAAAGGCAAGACCTTGGCTGACTTCGGCTTGGTGGTGATGGATATGGATTCCACCCTCATCAACATCGAATGCATCGACGAGATCGCCGACATGCAGGGATTGAAGGCTCAGGTCGCCGCCATCACCGAATCGGCGATGCACGGTGAGATCGACTTTGCTGAGAGCCTGCGTCGGCGCGTGGCCCTGCTGCGCAATCTAGACGAGAGCGCATTGCAGCGCGTGTATGACGAACGTTTGAAGTTGAATCCCGGTGCCGAGCTGATGCTGGCGGAGTTAAAGAAGCACGGCATCAAGACCTTGTTGGTCTCCGGTGGCTTCGTCTTCTTCACCAAACGCCTGAAAGAACGCCTCGGTCTCGACTTCGCCCATGCGAACGAGTTGGAGATCGTGGACGGTCGCCTCACAGGCGAAGTGTCCGGCAAGATCGTGGACGCGCAAGGCAAGGCCGATTGGCTGAACCACATCCGCGTGGAATTGGAATTGAAGCCTGAACAAGTCATCGCGATGGGAGATGGCGCCAACGACCTGAAGATGATGGCAGAAGCAGGTAGCAGCATCGCCTATCACGCCAAGCCAGTTGTCCGCGCACAAGCCAGCTACGCATTGAATTTCGTCGGACTGGATGGATTGGTCAATCTGTTCGGCCACTAGTCACACCGCAACACCTTTCGCGCTCGCGAAAGAGAACATTTGTAGGAGCAACACCATGACGCAAGAGATCAGCATCGAAGTCCTGTTGGAAAAATACGCGGAAGCGGACGAAAAATCTGTGCAGGACGTGCGTCGCCGCGTGGCGCGCGGTCTGGCACAAGCAGAGAAAC
>PNNY01000074.1 GCA_013824485.1 Sideroxydans sp. | reverse complement strand
AGAGACCATCCACTTCCTCACCTCGCGAGGCATTCCTGTCTGCGCGCATATCGGTCTTACGCCGCAGTCGGTGCATCAATTGGGTGGTTACCGCGTGCAGGGTAGAGGTGATGTTGCCGCACAACGTTTGCGTGATGATGCATTGGCCTTGCAACAAGCAGGTGCGGGCATGATCGTGATGGAGGCTGTGCCGGCAGCACTAGCCTCTGACATCACTGAACACCTATCTATTCCCACTATCGGTATCGGTGCCGGTGCGGGATGCTCTGGACAAGTGTTGGTGTTGCATGACATGTTGGGTATCTATCCTGGCAAAAAAGCGCGCTTCGTCAAAGATTTCATGCCTGGTGCTGGTTCCATCGCGCAAGCCGTTGCCAACTATGTCGCCGAAGTGAAGTCAGGCGCGTTCCCCACCCCGGAGCATTCTTTCTGATGCTTCTCATTCATTCCGTATCCGAGTTACGTGCACATTTGGTGCAACAGCGATCCATCGCCTTCGTGCCCACCATGGGCAATCTGCACGAAGGGCATATCGAATTGGTGCGCATGGCGAAGCAGCGTGGAACATGTGTGGTGGTGAGTATCTTCGTCAATCCTTTGCAGTTCGGCCCCAACGAAGACTTCGATAAGTACCCGCGGACATTGGAGGAGGACTGCGCCAAATTACAAGGTTTGGCGGATTTCGTATTCGCACCAGCTGTCAGCGACATGTATCCAGAACAGCAGACCCTGTATATCGAGCCGCCGCCCATTGCCAACGAATTATGCGGTGCGTTCCGTCCCGGCCATTTTCGTGGCATGGCGACCGTGGTGTTGAAGTTGTTCAATCTGGTGCAGCCGCACATCGCCATCTTCGGTAAGAAGGATTATCAACAGCTCGCCATCATTCGGCAGATGGTGACGCAGTTCAATTTGCCCATTGAGATCGTCGGGGCTGAGACCTCGCGTGCGGCGGATGGGTTGGCCTTGAGTTCGCGCAACCAATATCTTTCTTCAGAAGAGCGAACCGAAGCCGTTAATATGTATCGAACACTGACCGAGGCGGCGAGTGAGTTAAAAGCGGAGTCGAAAAACCTTGCTAAGATTGAGTTGAAAGCCAGCCAAACCCTTGCTAATCGTGGATGGCAAGTGGAATATGTGGCTATCCGTAGCCAGAACGGCCTGATCCAGCCAGCTGCGGGAGAGCGAAAGCTGGTGGTGGTTGCAGCGGCAAGGCTGGGCAAGACTCGATTGATCGATAACCTTGAGGTTTGTCTTTAGGGCGTCGTTGTTTATAATGCGCGCCCCTAGCCGATGGGCGGAGTTGTAAATTGCCTCTCACGGTTGCCTCCTCGCCCGCTTGCGGGAGAGGATTGAGGTGAGGGTATTGGGAGATGTGACTATGCAACGAACCATGCTACAAGCGAAATTGCACCGTGTGCGCGTAACGCAGTCTGAACTGCATTACGAGGGTTCCTGCGCCATCGACGACGACTTGTTGGAAGCATCAGGCATCAAAGAATATCAACAGATCGACATCTACAACGTCACCAACGGTGAGCGTTTCACAACCTACGCTATCCGCGCCCAACGTGGTTCCCGCACCATTTCTGTTAACGGTGCAGCAGCTCATAAGGCTGGCCCAGGCGATATCCTCATCATCGCTGCCTATTCCGTCTATTCCGAGCTGGAATTGCAGAAATATCACCCATCCCTCGTCTATGTGGACGAACACAATCGCATCATCGCGCATCGCGAACGCATCCCCGTCCAAGCCGCTTGAGCGGTTGGGCCGAATCTAGCAAAAACCCAGCAGATATCGCACCTCCAAGCCCAAAAAGGTAGGGAGGTATTGATACTTTTGAGTATTGACCTTAGTGGGGTAGCCGAGTAAGGTTTGTCCTCCAAATCAATCGAAATAAGCGAGTCGGAATGTTGAAGAAGTCTTTGGGAATCATGTTGGTGCTGGTTGGCGTATTCGTCTTTCAAACTGCGATGGCAGCGGAGGCAAAAGTGTCGGCGAAATCAGTCAAGATGATGAAGGATGCACAGGCCTTGGTTAAGGTCGGAAAATATGCCGACGCTTACACCTTGATGGCACCTTTCGAATTCGAAAAGTCGGGTGATGTCACCTATGACTATCTGTTGGGCATCAGCGCCGTCAATGCGAGCAAGCCAGATCGCGCCACATTGGCACTGGAGCGTGTCGAAGCAGTCTCGCCTCAATATGGGGAAGTGCGGCTATGGTTAGGTATCGCATACTTCCAATCAGGCGATAGTGCACGTTCGAAAAAGACATTCGAAAGCCTGCTCAAGCAGCCTAAGTTATCTCAACAATCCAAGAGCACTGCGGATCAATATCTTTTGGCCATCAAGCAGCAAGAGGATGCCAAGGCGTTGGAAGAGAAGAAAGCCAAGCAGCCTTATCTGATTGGCATGGTCGAGTTAGGTATGGGGGTTGACAGCAACATCACCAGCGGGCCCAAGAACTATGTTGATGCTTACACAACGTCCTTCAGTTCCCCACCCCAACCACCACTACCTCCAAGTAACGTCTCGGCGCGTTTCGCACAGGTGAACGGCAATCTAGAGGGGCGCTTCCCATTTTCCAGTGCGGGCACTTACGCGTTCGCTTCGTTCGATTCGACCAACCGCACTTACGCGAAGCAAACCATGATGAATTCGCATGCGAACACGGTGAAGGGGGGGGTCAACGTGCAGTCTGGTATGAATACCTATCGTTTCGATATTGCAAAACGTGACTACCGACAACTCGGTACTTCTGCAAGTTTGGGTTACACCGCTAATAGTTCGCAGAATGCGGTTACGGCTGACGCGCGTTTTGGATTGACCGAGCGCGATTACCTGGGTGTATCACTGCAATACAACATGCCGCGCTATCCCACTACCGATACGCAAGATACTAATCAAATCGTTCTCGGCACGAACTACACACACGTTTATGCCGTAGCAGGTTCTCCGATGATCTACCTTGCGATGACGCACACACGAGATAAAGCACTAAAGAAAAGCCAGCAGATGAATATTTATGTCCCTTCTGGGGACATTACCGACCCTACAGATGTCAGTCGCAACACCAATGCCTTTATCGCCTACACGCAATACACGCCAGTGCCAAGCGCCGACATCACTGCGATGTGGATGCTCAGCATGCGCCGCGATAGCAAGTCATACGCGCGAAGCAACTTGGTTGAGTTGGGTAAGGATGACATGCAGGTGGCGATGTTGGGGGTGAACTGGCGACCAGCGACCAACTGGTTGGTCAAACCACAGCTCATGCATATTCGTAACAAATCGAACATAGCGTTGTATGCGTTTCAGAAGACCGAAGTGAGTGTCAGTGTCAAAAGGGAGTTCAAGTAGTCTGTTTATGATTGGAGGTGTGCCATGAGAATGACTTCATTGTTTTTGAGTATCGGATTGAGTGCAGGTTTGGTTTCGGTGGTGTATGCCGAAGATGTCGCAACGCCTGCTGGGGAAATAAACAAGATCGCCAAGAAACGGGGCGCTGAAGTCGCACCACCTCAAAACGGTCCGCAAGGGAGTATCAAGCCACCCGTCGTGCAACCTAAGCCGATGCCTCCCGTAAGCAGTGCGCCACCTGCGCCTTTGAATCCTTCTGTCGCTCCTTTAAAGCCGGCCCCGACGATCTCACCGATGACGAGTCCGAAGGTATTGATGGCACCAGCGCCTGCGGTATTGGCCCCACCCACAGTCCTGACGCCCAAACCAACCATCGGCACGATGCCAACGATGATTGCACCTAAGCCCATTACGCCAATTTTGGTTCCTCCACCTGTGACAACTGCTCCGCCTGTAGTCGCCGCACCACCTATGGCTATCGCTCCACCAATGATCTCTAAGCCGATCGTGCCGATTGCAATTGTGCAACCCATGGTTCCGCCGCCTGTCGTTGCACCACCCGTAGTTGCTCCTGTGGTTCCTCCAGTTGCGATGATGCCCCCAGTCGCAGTCATGCCCCCTGTTGTAGTGGCGCCGCCACCTGTATTTACACCGCCGCCCCCTATCGTGACAGCGCCACCGATTGTGATGCCACCTCCAATCGTTACTTTGCCGCCGGTCACACAGCCGCCTGTAGTAATCATTTCAAAACCTTGCAGGATTCTTCCTTGCAAATAAATTGTTTTTGAGGGGACTTAAACAATGAAGAAATCATTAATATTTATCAGTGCAGTGCTGTTCGCATTCACACAAGTAGCCGAAGCGGCTGTTGCGGGTCGCTTTCAGTTCGTCAACGGCGATGTCAAAGTCGTCGCTGCGAACGGCAAAGAGCGTAGTGCGAGCAAGGGTTCGGAAGTGAACGAAGGAGAGAGTGTCGTCACCTCTTCTTCGTCTTCCGCGCAGATCAAGATGGAAGACGATGGCCTGATCGTCGTGCGTCCAGATACAAAATTGCGCATCACGACCTTTTTGTACAGCGGCAAGACGGACGGCTCTGAGCGAAGCTTCATCTCCTTGTTCAAAGGCAGCTTCCGCGCCATCACGGGTGCCATCGGTCGTGTGAATAAAGATAACTACATGATCGAGACACCCACTGCCACCATCGGTATCCGGGGCACTGACCATGAGCCGACCTTCATCCCTAATCCTTTGGCAGGCCAAGTTGCGATCGCCGAACCAGGAACGTATGACAAAGTGAACAGCGGCGCGGCGGTGCTTTCCACAGCCAACGGCATGATCGTCATCAAACCGGATCAAGCTGGCTTCGTGCCTAACGTAGGTAATGCTGCCCCGAAGATATTGGCGACCATCCCCGCTTTCATGAGGACAGTGCCGACCAAAGATGAGCCCAAGATCGTTCCACAGGCTGGCGCGACTTTGAAAGAAGGAACTGCCACCAATCCTAATCAACCCATCGGTGCGAAGGGGGGGGCTACATCTTTGCAACCTGTCGGTGCGAAAGGCGCACTCACTCCGCTAGCAAACGGTGGGACAGGTGCGACGCTAGGCACAGCTAAGACGATTGGCGGCGTAGGTGTCATCAGCCCTACGACGACTTTGAAATCAGGCGCATTAGTGACGGGTGTGGGCGCAACGACACCTGTGACGACCACGCCACCGGCTACGCTTTCGCCAATCATCTCAACCTCGAAATCGTTGACGACGGGGATCAACACACCTGTCATCACCACAACTACGCCAAAGGTGTTGTCGCCAACGTTGACTAATATTATCGCGCCGACAGTGACACCCACCGTGTCACCAACTGTATCGCCAACGATCGCGCCTGTGATCGCACCAACAACCATCAAGACCTTGTCGCCAACCATCACAAACATCGTCGCTCCGGCACCGGTGGTTGCACCCACGGTGACTCCAACGATCTCGCCGACTGTGGCGCCAACCGTGGCTCCGGTGGTCGCTCCAACAACGATCAAGGTGTTGTCGCCGACTGTGACCAATATCATTGCGCCAACAGTTGTGGCACCCACGGTGACCCCCACTATCGCGCCGACCATTGCACCTGTAATTTCACCAACAGTGGTGGCGCCAGCACCTGCGCCAACAGTGTCGCCCACCATCACTCCTGTGATCGCTCCAACTACCACGATTCAGCCGATAAAGACGACCATTCAACCTATCACTACCTTCTCCGACCGTCGCTTGAAGACCAACGTCAAACGCATCGGTACACATCGTCTCGGCATCTACGAGTTCGATTACGTGTGGGGTGAGCACGCGACTGGTGTTATGGCGGATGAGGTGAAGACCGTCATGCCAGAAGCTGTCACTCGTCATTCAAGTGGTTACGACATGGTGGATTACAGCAAGCTACAGTGAGTCGTTTCACTCGCAACAAAATACAGCCCGCGAAAACCAGCGAAACGAAGTTTCGAGTTTGCGGTCAAGCGGGCTTGTTGTTTCAGAGCAAGATAGAATGCCGCCCTTTGTTGCACCCACAGACCTAACTAATTAGAAACCGATATGGATAAGACAGTAAAGATCAGCGCATATAGCCCACCCACAAGGAGTGCCGTCCCCAAAGAAAAACCTGCGATGGATCGTTTTGTGGCGCTTGAACTAGAACAAAAGCAGGCGCAGTTGGATGAAGAACGCAACAAGTCGCTGGAGTTATTGAGGAACGTCGTTCAGTTGCGCGAGAGCCTCAAGCAAGAACAAGCGAAATCAGCAGAGCAAGAAGCCAAAGTTGTTCAGCTAGAAGACAAGCTGAAAAAATTAGCGGCATTGGAAGAGAGTCAGATTGCCAAACGTAATGCACAGATCGAAGAGGAAAAGAAATATTCCCTCGAACTGATGCATACCATCGAGCAACTTAAAGAAGACATCAAGCAAGAGAAAGCCAAATCGTTAGAGATCGCGCATAGTGGTGTCGAGTTGGAAGCCAAGTTGATCGAGATTGCTGCTTTGGAAGCTAGGATAAAAGACCTATCGGGTGTCTTCGGTAAGATCATCAGCATCGCTGAAGCCGCAAAGGTCGTCGCTGATAAGTGATGTGAGATCGATGGCTGAATGAACAAAGCCCGCATTTGCGGGCTTTGTTTCGTGTGGCTGGTGATGTGTGTTACTTCAACACATCAGCAAGGAACACTTGCAACTGTGCCCATGAATCTTTATCCGCATCTGCGTTGTAAGCCAAAGGTAGGCTGAATTTCTTCGCGTACTTATCCGCATCTGGGTTGGTGAAACTGTGCATCACGCCGGGGTACACCACTGCCTTGTAGTTCACGCCCGCTTTTTCCATCTCTTGTTTGAAAGTGTCGACTTGCGCGGCAGGGATCATCTTGTCGTCCGCCCCCGTGAAGGAACGTACTTGCGCCTTCACCTTACCAGCCACTGCTGGGGCATCGGTGCCTAGACCACCGTGGAAACTCGCCACGCCTTTCAAGTCCTCGCCTTCACGTGCCATGTTCAACACCACCGAGCCGCCGAAGCAATATCCCACAGCAGCCAGCTTGTGGCCATCCACGTGCTTGTTCTTGCGCAATACCTTCATTGCCGCCTCAAAACGCGCTTTCGCCATCGGCCTGTTCTTCGATACCTCGCCAGCGAACTTGCCTGCATCATCAGGATGCAAAGCTTGTTTGCCGTCGCCATACATATCTACTGCTAACGCCACATAGCCCAACTCAGCCAGCATATTGGCGCGTTTGCGTGCGTAGTCATTGTGTCCCCACCATTCATGCACCACCAACACCGCAGGGCGCTTACCCTTCACTGCATCGTCATAGGCGATGTAGCCCTTCATCGTTGTGCCGTTGGCCGCATAACTAATCTCTTTGCCTTGCACGGCGGCGAAAGCGGGAACGGATAGGCAGAGTAGGGCGAGGGAGAGAAGAATGCGTTTCATGGGTACCTCCGTGAAAATGAATGTGAGAGCGATGATTATCCATCACTCGCCGTTCGTTATCTATTACGAATAGTCCCTATTCTTGTGGTGGGCTAACTGCCACTTACGCGAAACCAACCAGCGATGCTGCGGCGCGTAGCGTGCGACAGTAAGACCTCGTGCGGGAATGATTCGCTCAAGAAGATGATCATCGTGCCGAAGGTCGGGTTCACCGTGGTGACGATGGATTTTCCCGTGGATTCGAACACCACCAACTCACCGCCATCACGTGCATGCCAATCCTCATTCAGATACAGCACCGTGGTGAGGATGCGATTCTTCTGACCTTGCAACACATCGGAATGTTTCGCGTAACCATCGCCCTTGCCGTAGATCGCGTAATGGCACTCGTAATCGAACAAGCCCAAGAACAACGACTCATTCAAACCCAAGCGCAATTCTTCCATGCATGTGAGATAGGCTTGATCGGTGACATTGGCCTCATCCAACCAATCGATCACATCACCGCGTATACCACTGAGTTGCTTGCCGGCACCGCGCCCTACTTGGGCAGCATGGAAGCGAGTGGAATCTTCATCGTGGCAACGCGTGAATAAATCGGCTAACAGTTCAGCGACCAGCGGTTTAGCCAGAACGATGTAGCCGGAATGCTCAAGCTGATAGGAGATCTTTGCGATGTCCATAAGTGCTGGAGTCTAGCAGTTATGGAGTGAGGGACTGCGGTTACTTAGGCGTGGGTCAGACTATCCAAGCCTCATCGCGATACACCACCGCATCACCCAGCGTCACGCACTCGGTGATGGCGAACACATCCACGTGATATCGCGCATCTGCACGTCTAATCTGCGGCTTGGCGTAGCTGCCGTGCTTCATGCCGAGCGATAGATGGATGCCGCACATGCGTTCATAGGTGCCGATGTCGCTCACCAACACATCGCGCGTGAACGTGCGGTTCAACCCAAAGCCCACCTCGCGCAACCAGATCTCGCCTTCGTCCCTGCGTATCTGTGACAACACCAAGTCGAACTCCGGTGTCGAGTCGATGGCTTCAACTACGCGTCCCTTACTGATTACCAGCGTGATGGAGTGCTCAGGCTTGTTCACTCTGAATTGGGTATCGCCGAACACATAGATGCGCACACGGCCATTCGCCGCTTCCAGATCGAGCGATTCTGTGAACACCTCGCCGATGGGGAATTGTCCACCCACATTGTTCATCTCGCGGTAATCGCCGATGTTCAACTTTGCGGGTTCGAACCCCGCCGAAAAGATGAGTTGCTCACCGCCACTGTCGATCACGCCTGTCGCCGCACGGTCGATATACGTCTTCAAACCATTACCCACGCGACGCACATAGTTCGGGTCATAGGCCAGCGAATCGATGTAGAGCAAGGCCTCATCACCGGGCATGCGGCTCAGGTGAGGATGCTCGATCACCTTGAGCTCGCGCTTGAAGAGTTCGACGCGCAAACGGAAAGCATCCAACCTGAAGCTGCTCGATTGGATCAGCACAACCAAGTCGGACGGTGCTAGCTTCTCGAATTCGGCACGCACGAAATCCGGCGTGACCGCATCGAAGTCGATGAACGTCGCATCAGGCAAACAACGCCGATAAGCCGCCGCCAGCGCCAGCGACAATGCACACTGCCCATCCCACACCACCAATGCCGCATGCGTCGCATCATGCTCAAAAGCAATGGTCAGAATATCGCGCACGTGCTTCTCAGCCGTGGCGATGGCTGAATCGGGAAGTGGTGGTGTGAGTGGAATATTCATTTAGAAACCGAAGCGCAAACCTAGATAGGCATTCGCCGGGCTCAAGTCATACCGATTTCCATTGGAGAACTTGACTCGGTAGCCATTAAGGTAATTGATGCCACCTTCCAGACCGATGGATTCCGTGAACTGATGTTTGAGTCCAAAGCCCAGTGATAAGCCGATCAGGAAATCCGAAGTGTCGAAACCCGGACTTTTGAACTTTGCATCGAATGGTGCCAATCCACCTTTGAGCAACAAGCTCGTCTGATTTGAAAAAGGTACGGCATAGACAAGATTGACCGGAACGACCGTGAGCGATTCAGAGACACTCCCCTTAGATGCCTTCGCAGAAAATCCGCTGACCTCTATCGCCCAACGATCATTGAACGTATACCCAAGCGTTGGCTTGATCGGCGTACCCGCAGAGAGTTTCTCATCAGCCGCACTCCCAACCTTCCAAGTCGCCCCGTACGGCATCACTGCATCCAAACCTAAATAAAGTTGGCCGTCCTGCGCCTGCGCAGCAGTGGCAATGAAAGCGGCAAATAGGAATGCGATCTTCGTCGTGATTCGTTGCATCAAATTTCTCCCTTTTTTATTGGAATGCCCTCAGATGAAAGGCGGGAGGATTCTACTAGACGCTTGCTGCTATTGGGAGTTCGAGACATGCCTTTTCATTCGGATTTGCCAGCGAATGTCCAAATCATCTCCGTGATCCAGCGACAAGATAGAATCCAGCCCCCGTTAGTAGAAAAACCAAATGGACATCCTGAGCTTACTCGCACTGCTGGTCATCATCGCGTTGGGATGGTTTTGGCTACACAGCATCCGCATCCTAGAGATCGCACGCGAAGCGGGCAGACGCGCCTGTG
>PNNY01000073.1 GCA_013824485.1 Sideroxydans sp. | reverse complement strand
TGGCGGCATTCCGCAGTACCTTGGAAGAGACCGCGCAAGCCGATCTGTTGCTCCATGTCGTGGATGTGAATAGTCCCGAGAGGCACGATCAAGTAGCCGAAGTGAACAAGGTCTTGGCTGAGATCGGGGCGAACAAGATTCCACAGATAGTTGTGTATAACAAGATCGACTTACAAGCCTTGGCGGCGGGCGTTAAGCGTGATGAATATGGTAATATCTCGTCCGTTAATCTAAGCGCAAAAACAGGTGATGGATTGCCTGATTTGCGGGCTGCGCTGATCGAGGTCAGAGATCGGCCAAGAGTCGAGGCGCAGGCAGCAGAGTGGCATCCCCTTAACGACCATTAAGCAGAAGAAGGTAAAGAATATGGGACTGAATGACCCTCAATGGGGTAAGAACAACAGTGGCGGCCCTCCTGATCTTGAGGAGGTGATGCGCAATCTAAACAAAAAGATCCAATCGCTGTTTGGTGGTTCCGGCGGCGGTTCTCCCAACAAGTCGGGCGGCACTAGCGGCGGTGGTTTCGGTGGGGTCGGCCTTATCGTTGTTATCGTCGCCCTGATCTGGGTAGGCAGCGGCTTCTACATCGTCGATGCGAGTCAGCGCGGTGTCGTGTTGCGCTTCGGTAAGCAAGTCGAAGTGACCGAGGCAGGTCCTCGTTGGCATCTACCGTACCCGATCGAGACGGTCGAGGTGGTCAATCTGAGCCAAGTACGTACGGTCGAGGTGGGTTATCGCGAGAATGTCAAGAACAAGATGCTCAAAGAGTCGCTGATGTTGACGGACGACGAGAACATCATCGACATCCAGTTCGCAGTGCAGTATTTCTTGAAAGACCCCGGCGAATACTTGTTCAATAACCGTGCGACGGATGAGAACGTGCGCCAAGCGGCAGAGACTTCAATCCGCGAGGTGGTTGGTAGAAGCAAGATGGACTTCGTGTTGTACGAAGGTCGCGAACAGGTTGCAGCATCGACCACCAAATTGATGCAAGACATCTTGGATAAGTACAAGTCAGGCATCGTCATCAGCAAGATCACCATGCAGAACGCGCAACCGCCTGAGCAGGTTCAAGCCGCGTTCGATGATGCCGTGAAAGCGGGACAAGACCGTGAGCGTCAAAAGAACGAAGGTCAGGCCTATGCCAACGATGTCGTGCCGAAAGCAAAAGGCGCTGCGGCACGTCTGATGCAAGAGGCGGACGGTTACAAACAGAGTGTCATCGCCAATGCGGAAGGTGATGCGAGTCGCTTCAAGCAGATTCTCGTCGAATATGAGAAAGCACCAAGCGTGACTCGTGAGCGTATGTACATCGACATGATGCAGCAGATCCTCACCAGTAGCAGCAAAGTGCTGATCGATCAAAAGACTGGGAACGGTAGCTTGCTCTATCTGCCTTTGGATAAATTGATCCAGAGCACCAATTCGACGCCATCTGCCGAGGCTGTGCAAGCAGCGCAGGTAGCAAAAGTGGCAGAGCAGGGGGCGACCCCAGTGAGTGAATTCGCGCAACCACGTACAACTGGGTTGGGCCGTGATCGGGAGGCTCGCTAAATGAATCAGAAGATGAAAAATATATTGGTCGGCGCAGTCGTTTTGCTGATCTTGGTTGGCATGAGCGCCTTCGTGGTGGATCAGCGTCAGACGGCTATCGTGTTCCAGTTGGGTGAAGTGATGCGCGTGGAGACGACTCCGGGGCTGAAGTTCAAAGTGCCTTTGGTGCAGAACGTGCGCTATTTCGATTCGCGTATCTTGACGTTCGACGCAGCTGAACCGGAGCGTTTCATCACTGCCGAAAAGAAGAACGTATTGGTGGATTCCTTCGTCAAATGGCGCATCTTCGATGTGAAGCAGTATTACATCAGCGTTGGTGGTGATGAGGCGCGCGCGCAGACTCGTTTGATGCAGACCGTCAATTCCGCCATGCGTGAAGAGTTCGGTAAGTTGACCATCCATGATGTGGTGTCTGGTAAGCGTGACGAGTTGATGCGTGTCGTGCAAGAGAAGACCGATGGTGATGCACGCAAGATCGGTGTCGAAGTATTGGATGTACGCTTGAAGCGTGTCGACTTCCCTGTCGAGATCAGCGATTCAGTCTATCGTCGTATGGAAGCAGAACGTAAGCGTGTGGCAAACGAGTTACGCGCTACTGGTAATGCGGAAAGCGAAAAGATACGTGCCGATGCGGATCGTCAGCGTCAGGTGATCTTGGCGCAGGCTTATCGTGATGCACAGAAGATCAAGGGTGAGGGCGACGCAAAAGCTTCGTCACTGTATGCTGGGGCATTCGGCCGTAACTCAGAGTTCTACGCTTTCTATCGCAGTCTGGATGCTTACAAGCAGACCTTCAAGAACAAGAGCGACGTGATGGTGCTCGATCCGAGTTCATCCTTCTTCAAGTATCTGAAGAGCTCCAACAAGGGCGGCGGCAGATAGTCTGAAGGATGAGTGATTATTGGCTGATCGCCTTTGGCTTGATGTTGGTACTGGAAGGGATCATGCCATTCCTGTTTCCTACTGAGTGGCGCGAGACGTTGCGCAAGGTCGCGCAGTTCCAAGATGGTCAAGTACGCTTTCTTGGGCTCACGTTGATGTTGAGTGGGCTGTTATTGATTTATTGGATCAAATGATGAATTGGTTGTTACCTGAAAATATCCAAGACATGTTGCCGGATGAGGCATGGCGCATCGAAGGTATGCGCGGCGAGGTGTTGGAATTCCTGCGCTTGTCTGGGTATCAGTTAGTCGCACCTCCCTTGCTTGAGTATTCTGAATCATTGCTCATCATCGACAGCGCTGAGATGGATCTGCGCACCTTCAAGCTCGTTGATCAACTGAGTGGACGTACCTTGGCATTGCGCGCAGATATCACACCGCAAGTGGCGCGTATCGATGCACACCTCTTGAACCGCAAAGGCATCACGCGTCTGTGTTACGCCGGAAGTGTGGTGCATACACAGCCAGCAGGTTTGATGCGTACGCGCGAACCTTTGCAGATTGGCGCCGAACTTTATGGTCACGCTGGTATCGAGAGCGATCTAGAAGTGCAACGCTTGATGATGCAGATACTGACGTTGCTGGGTATCAAGCAAGTCCATTTGGATCTGGGGCATGTGGGTGTGTTCAGTGCATTGATGGATCATGCGAAAGTAGATGAAGCGTTGGAAGAGCAACTGTTCAATGCCTTGCAGCACAAAGATGTTCCTACATTGACACAGCTGGTGAGTGGCTTGCCGAAATATACGCAAGCTGCGGTCTTGGCCTTGGCGCAACTTTCTGGTGGTGTCGAGGTGATCGCTCGTGCGAAGGCGGTGTTGCCCGATCTTCCTCAAATTGTTGCGGCTTTGAACGAGTTGGAGCAGGCAGCGAACCAGCTTAAGTCATTGGCAGGCAATGTAGGTATCGACCTCGCCGAGTTGCGTGGTTACCACTATCACAGCGGCATGGTGTTCGCGGCATATCACGCAGGCAGTCACGATGCGATCGCCTTGGGTGGTCGCTATGATGATGTGGGGATGAGCTTCGGGCGTGCGCGTGCAGCGACTGGATTCAGTATGGATCTGCGGCAATTGCATGGTTTGTTGGCGAAACGTGCGCTGCCGCAAGCGATACGCGCACCACACAAACAAGATGCGTCTCTGCAAGAAGCTATCGTTGCATTACGCAAACAAGGTGAAGCGGTCGTCGTCGATCTGCTAGGTAAGGCGGAGTATCACGCCGAATTGAATTGCGATAGAGAATTGGTTTTGCGCGACGGTAAGTGGATCGTCGTCGCTTCGAAGAATTAAATCGTCTGGATCGGAAATAGTCATGACAAGGAACGTCGTTGTAATCGGTACGCAGTGGGGTGATGAAGGTAAAGGCAAAGTCGTCGATTGGTTGACCGACAATGCTCAAGGGGTGGTGCGCTTTCAAGGCGGACACAATGCAGGACACACGCTGGTCATTGGAGGCGAGAAGACAGTTCTGCATCTCATCCCGTCTGGAATCCTGCGTGACAACGTGATGTGCTACATCGGTAACGGTGTGGTCGTGTCTCCTTCTGCATTGCTCAAAGAGATGGATAAGCTGGCTGCGGCTGGTGTAAAAGTCTACGAGCGTCTGCGCATCTCAGAGGCTTGCCCACTCATCTTGCCGTATCACGAAGCCATCGACAAAGCGCGTGAGATCGCCAAGGGCGCGGCCAAGATCGGCACGACTGGACGTGGTATCGGACCAGCTTATGAAGACAAGGTCGCGCGTCGTGCCATCCGCCTACAAGATTTGTTCCATCGCAAACGTTTTGCGGCAAAGTTGGGCGAAGTGTTGGACTACCATAACTTCGTTTTGAAGAACTACTTCAACGCGCCTACCGTAGATTTCCAAAAGACGATGGATGATGCGCTGGCATTGGCCGAGCGCATCAAGCCCTTGGTTCTGGACGTGCCGCGAGCTTTGTACGAAGCGAACAAAGCAGGTCAGAACCTGCTGTTCGAAGGTGCGCAAGGAACATTGCTGGACATCGATCACGGTACTTATCCGTTCGTGACTTCCAGCAACTGTATCTCCGGCGCGGCGACGAGTGGTGCAGGTATCGGCCCTCAGATGTTGCATTACGTGTTGGGTATCACCAAGGCTTACACCACACGCGTTGGTTCGGGTCCGTTCCCAACCGAGTTGTACGATGCTGAGTCGAAGCAAGATCCGATCGGCAAGATGTTGGCTGAGAAGGGGCATGAGTTCGGTTCGACCACAGGGCGTGCCCGTCGTTGTGGTTGGTTCGATGCGGCTGCACTCAAGCGCTCCATCCAGATCAACGGTGTGTCTGGTCTGTGCGTCACCAAGTTGGACGTGATGGACGGCATGGAGATGGTGCGTATCGGCGTGGGCTATAAGATCGACGGTCAGTTCAGCGACATCCTGCCTGTTGGTGCGGAATCTTTGGATGGTTGCGAGCCAGTGTATGAAGATATGCCGGGTTGGAGTGGTACGACTGTTGGTGTGAAGCGTTTTGAAGAGCTGCCAGTCGAAGCGCAGAATTATCTGAAGCGTATCGCCGAGATATGTGAAGTGCCAGTCGATATGGTCTCGACAGGACCGGATCGTGACGAAACCATCGTGTTGCGTCACCCGTTCAAGGCATAAATGAAGTTGAGTAATACAATGTGCACGCATCGCGATAGCGGTGCGTGTTTTTATTTAAGGGAATGTGCTGCAAACAAAAACGGCTCGCTTGCGCGAACCGTTTTGTTTAACCTTGGTGCCCAGAAGAGGACTCGAACCTCCACACCTTGCGGCACACGGACCTGAACCGTGCGCGTCTACCAATTCCGCCATCTGGGCCTTCTTGAGGGTGCGCACTTTAATTGCTATAGGATTTTGTGTCAATGACGAAAAAGAAAAAAACAATACGCGAACTCGACCCCTTCTTGGAGCGGGAACGCGAACAATACGAACACCCATTGCCTAGCCGCGAGTACATCTTGCAGGTGCTGGCTGAGAAGGGCGTGCCGGTAGAGCCGGAAGATCTGTGCGCTCTACTGCATATCGAATTGCATGAGGAAGAACTGTTCACACGTCGCTTGAAAGCGATGGAGCGTGACGGTCAGATCATGCGCAACCGCAAACGTGCCATCTGCGTGGTCGATAAACTCGACCTCATCAAAGGCAAGGTGCAAGGGCATCCAGATGGTTTCGGATTCCTGATTCCTGAGGATGGCAGTGCAGATTTGGTTTTGAGTGCGAAAGAGATGCACAAGGCATTGCACGGTGACACCGTGATGGCGCGTGTCGGCGGGGAAGACAAGCGTGGGCGCCGCGAAGCGAATATCGTTGAAGTGTTGGAGCATGCCAATACGCGTGTGGTAGGTCGTATCTACGAAGAACACGGCATCAAATTCGTCGTTGCCGAGAACCGCCGTATCAGCCAAGACATCCTAGTTGCAGCGGGTGAGCACGGCGAAGCCAAGACAGGGCAGGTCGTCATCTTGGAGATACTGCAACAGCCTTCCAAGCATGCGCAACCTATCGGACGCATCGTCGAGGTATTGGGTAACTACGCAGACCCAGGCATGGAGATCGAGATCGCACTGCGAAAGCACGATCTGCCGAACGAGTTTCCGCATGATGCAGAAAAACAAGCCAAGGCTTTCTCGCCTATGGTGAAACCAGAAGATTACGCAGGGCGTGAATCTGTTGTGAAGTTGCCTCTGGTGACTATTGATGGCGAGACTGCGCGCGACTTCGACGATGCGGTGTATTGCGAACCGAATAGCAAGGGTTTCCGTCTGGTGGTAGCCATCGCCGACGTGAGCGCCTATGTGAAACCCGGCGATGCGCTGGACAAAGAAGCAATTAATCGCGGTAACTCGGTGTATTTCCCGCGTCGTGTGATCCCGATGCTGCCGGAAGAATTGTCGAATGGATTGTGTTCGCTGAACCCCAATGTCGAACGTCTGTGTATGGTCTGTGACATGCAGATCAGCGCCGAGGGAGAGATCCAATCGCATCGTTTCTATCCATCCGTGATGTTCTCGCAGGCACGTCTGACCTACACCAAGGTCGCCGACATGATCTCGAACCCCCAAGGTGAGAACGCGCGCGAATATGCAGCGGTACTGCCTCACATCAACAATCTTTATAAGCTGTTCAAAGTCCTGCTGCAAGCACGTGCGAAACGCGGTGCGATCGACTTTGAGACGGTAGAGACACAAATGATCTTCACTGACCAAGGCAAGATCGAGAAGATCATCCCTGTGGTGCGTAACGATGCACACAAGCTCATCGAAGAATGCATGCTGGCGGCAAACGTCTGTGCGGCAGCGTTCTTGAAAGAGCATGAGCATCCTATCCTGTACCGCGTACACGAAGGTCCGACGCCGGAGAAATTGGAAGCCGTGCGCGAATTCTTCAAAGAATTCGGTCTGCAATTGGGGGGCGGAGATGATCCGCAAGCGGGGGATTATTCCCAACTGCTCAAGCAGATCAAAGGCCGTCCTGATGCAGGTTTGTTGCAGACAGTGATGTTGCGTTCATTGCGTCAAGCCGTGTATGCACAAGAGAACTTAGGCCACTTCGGTTTGGGTTACGAGGC
This sequence comes from Sideroxydans sp., assembly GCA_013824485.1. Classification (GTDB taxonomy): domain Bacteria; phylum Pseudomonadota; class Gammaproteobacteria; order Burkholderiales; family Gallionellaceae; genus Sideroxyarcus. The sequence continues at coordinate 3,189 of PNNY01000073.1, read as the reverse complement.
TTACGCCCACTTCACATCGCCTATCCGTCGTTATCCAGACCTGTTGGTGCATCGCGCCATCAAGGCGGTGCTGGAAGGCAAGAAATACAAACCGCAACTCAAGTGGGCTGAACTCGGTGTGCATTGCTCCATGACCGAACGCCGCGCAGACGATGCGACGCGTGACGTGGAAGCGTGGCTAAAATGCTTCTACATGCGTGACCATCTTGGCAGTGAGTTCGCAGGCACCATCTCCTCTGTCACGGGTTTTGGTCTGTTCATCTCCTTGGATGATCTGTATGTCGAAGGTTTGGTACATGTGTCCGAACTGGGCGCAGACTACTTCCACTTCGACGCGGCCAAACATCAGATGTTGGGCGAACGTACTGGCAAGCGTTACCGTTTAGGTGATCGCGTGAAAGTCAAAGTGGTGCGCGTGGATATGGAAAGCACCAAGATCGATTTCACCTTAGTGGGTGAAGTCGTTCACGTTGCCGAAACGCTGAATGTTGGTGCTTGGGGCGCGACCACCCCGAAGAAAGTCAAAGCAGAACCTAAAAAAGCTGCCCCACCAAAAAGAACTGAATCCAAAGGCAAGAAGGCAGGAAAACGTCATGGCTGAGTCACGCATCATTCACGGCTTCCATGCCGTCACCGCCCGCATCCGTCAGAACGCAGACAGTGTGATGGAAGTGTTCGTCGATCCATCCCGCAAAGATCCGCGCGCGCGCGACCTGTTGAAGTTGGCAGAGAGCAACGACGTGCGCATCATCAATGTCGATGGCAAGCGCCTCGATGGCATGGCAGGAACCCCGCGCCATCAAGGTGTCGCAGCCCGAGTAGACGCATCACAAAAAGTACAACATCTGGATGATGTGCTGGATACCTTGACCGAGCCAGCTTTGATATTGGTACTGGATGGCGTGCAAGACCCGCACAATCTGGGTGCATGCTTGCGTAGTGCAGATGCCTTTGGTGTGCATGCCGTCATCGCCCCCAAGGATCGCGCAGTAGGCATCAATGCCACCGTTGAAAAAGTGGCATGCGGTGCAGCGCAGACCGTGCCTTACATCACCGTAACCAATCTCGCCCGCACCCTACGCGAGTTAAAGGAACGCGACATCTGGGTCATCGGCATGGATGGCGAAGCAGAGACCGAATTGCATCAAGTGAAACACAAAGGCGCAGTTGCGCTGGTGTTGGGTGCCGAAGGTGAAGGCATGCGCCGCTTGACCAAAGAGACCTGCGACCAACTGGTGCGTATCCCGATGCAAGGGAGTGTGGAAAGTCTGAATGTATCCGTCAGTACCGGCGTATGCCTGTACGAAGCCAGAAGGCAACGCGTCATCTGATAGGGGAGAGAAGTTGTGCTGATGCAAAAATTCAACTTCTCGATCCAAACACGCGATGGGCAACGCATCGTCAGCGTCGTCATCGCAGGAAGAGATCAGGAAGACGCTGAACGTAAGCTACGCCAGATGTATCACCACTGCGAGATCGTCAGTTGCAATGCGGCAGAGATGAGCGATCAAAAGACACCCCAAGTGATGTCGGTAGAGGACATCATCACGCTGATCTCCAAGTAAATAGCGCCTGCTGATTGGCCGCTAGTGGCTACCTTGCAGTAAGCGCGACACAGAGGCTGTCAATTCAGCTGTCTGTATCTCAGAACGGCTGATGTATTCGGCCTTGTAGTGCTCAAGAATAGATTTCAATGCGCTATCGTTTTCATCCAATACGAACAATACTGGCAAGCCTGAACTCGTCAGATTAGTACGCAACGCTTTCAGCCAAGCTTCAGGTGCTTCGCCGCATGATGCGCCGTCAATCACCAGGGCAATGAAGTTGCTGTGATGCTTGAGATGATCAATTGCAACGGCTTCATCATCCACGCGCTCGATACCGTACATGAGCGAAGTTGCTAAGCGGTCTGCCAAGGTCTCATCTTGGGATAGCAACAGCATTTTCATACGGCTATCTCTCTGCTCGCTAAGTCCTGACAAATCAAAGTTCAACGTGCCTAGATCGACACCGTGCTCCTCAGCTAGTTCGATCCAGAATCTCATGCCGAGTACCTGTTGCACTTCGGCAGGAGTGGTCCAACCTGAGACGATCCAATCTTTTGCGCTGGCAGCCATCGAGCGATGGTGGTCGTGGGCAGCCTCTTTCAGCGTACTCAGATTACGTCCTCCCGCCAGAAGTGATTGACGCAAGGCTGGTGCATTCTCTAGTCGTTCGATGACTGGTAAGCGACCACGATAGCCGGTGTAGTCACATTTTTCACACCCCACTGAACGGTATGCGGGAAACTCCCCCGTGATGCGGTGAAACTCTTCTTCGATCGGGGGGCTAGGCGCCGCACTCGGTTGTCTGCAATCCTCACATAAACGGCGCACAAGGCGTTGCGATACGACGCCGATCAGCGCATCCGCGAGGACACTTGCCTCCAGTCCCAGATCAAGCAAGCGCGGAATCGTACCCAGCGCATCGTTGGTATGCAGCGTGGAAAGTACCAAGTGTCCAGTCAGCGCGGCTTGCATCGCGATGCGTGCAGTTTCCTCGTCGCGTATCTCGCCCACCAGAACGATGTCTGGGTCCTGACGCAAGATCGAGCGCAGCGTATCTGCAAAGGATAGTCCCTGACGTTCATTCACCTGCACTTGCGAGATGCCCGGTAGAACATACTCGACAGGGTCTTCGATGGTCATGATGTTGACGTCAACGCTGTTCAATTCGGACAGCAGTGCGTACAAAGTAGAAGTCTTGCCCGAGCCTGTAGGGCCGGTGAGTAACAGGATACCTGCGCTGTGGGATGTCAGGTGGCGCAGCGCCTGTTGGTCGGCAAGGGAGAAGCGGCTTTGTTGCAGTGAGAAGTTGCGGCTTTGATCAAGTAGTCGGCAGACGATGCGTTCACCGTCATAGGTGGGGAGCATGGAAAGCCGCACATCGATCTCGCGCCGTCCGTATTTGAAACGCAAGCGACCATCCTGTGGCTTGAGTGGGTTGATCTCCAAGCCAGCATGGTTGCGCAGGAAGCGTGACAAACCTTCCAGTGATTTCATGGGGATGGTGGCGATACGGCGCATCTGCCCGTCGATACGAAAGCGAATCGCACCGCCACCGACGAAAGGATGGATGTGCACATCGGAAGCATTGCGATCGATAGCGGTACGGAAGATCGCCAGCGCCAACTTCACATTGGCTTGATTG
>PNNY01000072.1 GCA_013824485.1 Sideroxydans sp. | reverse complement strand
GGTAGTAAGAAAATTCCGACATACCGACCGCTTCGTAGATGTCCACGCCAAAACGTTCACGCCATTGCGTCAGCACTTCATCCGACAGATGTTCGCCCGCACTCATGCAGTGGCGCAGGCTGGGCACATCGGCTTGGGTGAGGTCGCTCTTCTGAACGATCTGGCGATAGATGGTCGGCACACCCACGAAGATGGTGGCGCTATGTTTCTTGATGAGGCGCGGCCAAGTGTTCGCATCGTTCTTACCTTCATGCACGATGACAGTCTTGCCGAGATATAGCGGGTCCATCAATCCAGAACCCAACACGTAGGTCCAGTTGAATTTCCCAGAGTGCATGATGCGGTCGCCTTCAGGCGCGAAGTCGAACCAGTAGGTCGAAGCCGGTGTGCGGCCGATCATCGCGCGGTGAGCATGCAACACGCCTTTGGGATAGCCCGTTGTGCCAGAGGTGTAGACCAGATACGCAGGGTCGGTCGCCTTAGTGGGGTGTGGCGCTTCCCACTGTTTGATGGCGGCCAATGCGGTGTCTAGGTCTTGTACATCCAAGCCGGCGACGGTCTCTACTGCACCGGGGCCGGAGAGCAGCACGTGGCGCAGATTGACGGCGTCATGCAATTTGTCTTTGAGGGTAGTCCATGCGGCTTTGTCAGTGACCAGTACCGATGCGCCAGAGTCCTGCGCCAGATACACCACTTCTTCAGCGGTGAGCAAGGTCGAGGTCGGCACGGCGATCGCACCGCGTTTCATCGCGCCTAAGAACGCAGTGGGGTAGTCCAAGCTGTTGGGCAGACGCACCAACACACGTTCGCCAACGCCTACGCCGAGATCGCGCAACACTTGGCCGAAGCGACTGGTGCGCTCTGCCAGACCGGCGAAGGTGATCTGCGAAGTGCCGAGTTTGTCGTCCTCCACGATCATGGCGATGTTGTCAGCGGCGGGTTTGCCTAGATGCGCATCGGTACATGCGACGCCGATGTTGAAATTAGCGGGTACATCCCACACCCAAGGGGCGAAAGGTTTGAAGTTAGACATGGTTTCTCCTAAAGGATGATGCCGTACGGCCAGTTTTCACGAACTACTTGAGCAGGCATGAGCTTAAGAACGGTGAGCGCGAACTCGGTATCGGCAGGGGTGAGTGCACGCAAGGAATAAGCGCGCAACAAAGTCTGCAAAGCCTTACCGAACATCGGTGGGTCGAGCATCTCGCCTTCGAATTTGATGGCACCGCCCAGCAACGCATCCGCCTCGATGGCCGCTTTCAATATTTTGATCTTGGTCGCCACTTCGCTGGGGGAGGGGGTGTAAGCGACCTTGCAAAGATGTATGTGTCCTGGATGGATGACCTGCTTGCCAGTCAATCCATTCGCAGCTTCTTGGCAGGCATGCTTGTAGACGATGTGCGATTCGTTCTCACCGTGTAGGTCTAACCAGCGACGCACGTCGTGCGGCTCTAAGAAGTTCGTCGGCATGCTACTAGAGCCGATCAATGTCTCCACGCCGCCAATGACGCCCTTACCAGCGATACGTGCCTCGAACATGATCTGGTTGAGAAAGTACTTCAGTTCTTCCGTCCAATGCTCGGGGGTGATTTGGATACCCATCGCTTTCGAGAAGTCGTGGATACCGAACACCACATGCTTCACCGTGCTGTATTGCATCAAATCAGGCGCGATCTTGAGCGACTTGGGATGTTCGATGATGGGTTGGATGGTGATGGGATGTTTCAGCCCGACGAGGAAACTGGATAGGTCGCGCACTTCGGGTGCGCCATAGGCTTCGCCTGCTTTAGCCAGCATCACCACATCGATGAATTCCGACATGTCCTTCACCAGCGCCATGTCCTTTTCATACTCTTCAGTGCGGAAGGGATTGACGCGAATGGCGATGGCGACCTCATGTCTGCGCTGGAAGTGAGGCAGCTCTTGGCGCAGTAACTGGCGACTCAGTTCTTTCTGGCGACAGCCATCTTCCAAGTCAAAGATGAGAGTGTGAGCATGGGTGGCATGCGCATGTTTCTTCATGCGTAGCGACGCCGCTTCCAAGTCTTCATAGATGCCCAAGGCGGGCGAATATTTGACGGGCGGGTAATAAAGTTGGATGCCGGGCCAGTAGCCGCCCAGCATGCTGGTGTCGATGTTCCTGTTGCTGTGTTTTTTGTCTTCGGTCGTCATATCGCCTCCAGCGTCGCTCACTCAAGATGATTCAGATAATGATGCTCATTGGTCAGGCACATGCCTAAACGCCACTCCATCGGTTTGTCGCCATAGGTATAAGAGACGCGCTCGATACGGAGCAGCGGTGTGTGTGTCTTGATTCCAAGGATGGCTGCTGTCGCAGCATCTGCACCGATCGCATTCAATCGTTCTTCTGCACGAACCATGCGGATGCCAAGTTGGGATTCGTACATGCGATACATCGAGCCGTTGAACGACTCGATCAATGCTGTGTTCACGCCCTTGAAGCTGGCGGCAGGCAGGATGATGTGGTCGAGGATGGTCGGTTTGTCCGCCAGCAGGAGCAGGCGCTTGATCTCGATGATGGCGCTACCTGTCTTGATGCCCAGCTTCTGCGCCACTTGTGCAGGCGCCTTGCTGCGCTCGCAACTCAACAGGCGATTGTCCAATAACTGCTTACTTCCATCCGCTGCCACGAGGCGCAAGAACCGCAACTTCACGCCATCTTCCGAGTGGGTCGCTACGAACGTGCCTTTACCCTGGCGGCGATTAAGGATGTTCTCGGCAGCGAGTTCGTCGATGGCTTTTCTGACGGTACCTTGACTCACGCCAAATTGAGCCGCCAACTCCATCTCGCTAGGGATGGGGTTGCCGGGACTCCACTTGCCCGCGATCAGGCTTTGTGTGATCAACGCCTTGATCTGCCGGTAGAGCGGCTGGAACACAGGTGATGATTTCGTATCAGGCATGTTGGTCATGGTTGGGTGAAGGATGGCGATATTTATAACATGCAAAAAATCACAAGTCCAGCATCTTATGTCTTATAGAAGATATAAGAATTTTGTTGACACTGATTTTGCCCGTGGCTAGAATCGGTCGGCCTACAAGTTGTAGATGAATGCAGTGAAACTCATTAGGGGAAACCTATGAACAAGTACTTTCGGCCACGCCGTTCGATGCTCTATGTGCCGGGTTGCAACACACGCTTTCTAGAGAAGGCGCGCACGCTACCCGCAGATTCCCTGATCTTAGATCTGGGTGACCCTATCCTCATTGCGGCCAAAGAGGCTTCGCGCCAGAACGTGGTAGATGCCATCAAGCATGGCGGTTACGGTGAGCGCGAACTCGTGGTGCGCGTCAATGACTTGGCATCCCCTTGGGGGCATGACGACATCAAGGCAGTGGCGAAACTGAATATCGATGCGGTGCTGTTCACAAATATCGAAAGCAGAAAGAACGTACTCGATGCCATTGCTGCCTTGGACCAAGCGGGTGGACAGGATGTGCCAGTAATGGTGATGATCGAAAGTCCGTTGGCCGTACTGCATGCGGAAGAGATCGCCAGTGCATCTGATCGTATCGCCTGCATGATCGTGGCCACCTCTGACCTCATCTCGCAGATGCATGCACACTTCACCAAAGACCGCTTCCCCTTGCTGACCAGCCTTTCCATGGTGATCTTGGCTGCGCGTGCCTACAACCGGGGTGTGGTGGATGGCATCAACAGTCATCTGAAGAACATGGAAGCCTTCGAGTACGCGTGTCGCTTGGGGCGTGACCTTGGGTTCGATGGAAAATCTTTGGTGCATCCGCTACAACTCGCTTATGCCAACGATGCTTACACGCCTAAGCAAGTCGAGGTGCTCACCGCACGCGAGATCATCACTGCGCTGTCCGAGGCGAATGCGGCAGGGCGCGGCACTGTGGTGGTGAACGATAGATTGGTCGAACACCACCATATCAAGTCAGCACAACGCTTGCTGAATATGAGCGAGATGATTCAAAAACTGGAAGCTTCCTATGCATAAACCAAAGAATCCTTCAGCACTCGGTCGTGGCAATTTCTTCGAAGATTTCCACATCGGACAAGTCTTCCAACATGCCACCCCGCGTACGGTGACCGATGGCGATAGCGCCTTGTACATCGCGCTCACGGGCAGTCGGCATCTGTTGCACAGCGCGCAGCCTGTCGCACACGCCTTGGGCTATCGTGACAGGACGATAGACGACCTGCTGGCGTTCCACATTGCCTTCGGTAAGACGGTGTCCGACATCTCGGTCAATGCCATAGCCAATCTGGGTTACGCCGACATTCGCTTTGTGACTCCCGTGTATGCGGGTGACACGCTGAGCACCACCTCCACTGTCATCGGACTCAAACAGAATTCCAATGGAAGCAGTGGTGTTGTCTATGTGCATTCGGTGGCGCGTAACCAACATCACCAAATCGTCATCGAATGGAAGCGCTGGGTCATGGTGCACAAGCAAGACCAGACCGTCCCAGCGCCATCGACACTCGTACCCGAGTTACTTGCCGTCGTGCCAGCCGAGCAACTGCAAGTGCCAGCCTCGTTGGATTGCGCGAAGTTCGAGACCGCACTCACCGGCGGGCAGCGCTTGTGGGACGACTATCAAGCAGGCGAACGCATCGACCACCCCGCAGGCATGACCGTGGATGATTCCGATCACACCATGGCGACCAAGCTGTATCAGAACAATGCGCGCTTGCACTTCGATGCGCAGATGATGAAAGATACCCAGTTCGGTCGCCGGCTGATGTATGGCGGACACGTCATCTCCATCTGCCGCGCGTTGTCGTATGACGGCTTGGAGAACGCCTTGGGCATACTTGCGATCAACGCCGGCACACACTGCAACCCAAGCTTTGGTGGCGACACCTTCTACACTTGGACCGAAGTGCTAGAACGTTGGGAGATACCCGGTCGCACCGACATCGGCGCCTTACGTTTGCGCATGGTCGGCGTGAAGAACGCACCGGCGAAATCTTTGCCCAGCACACACATCGAGAAAGACGGCAAACGGGTATATCACCCCAACGTCGTGCTCGATCTTGATTACACCGTTTTCATTCCACGTCGATAAGGAAGAACCATGTCAGCTATTCATCCCAATCAAGCTTTGTTCGGTGGCGAAAAGCCATTCCCTATCATCCCTAGTTGCGAACATTTCGCAGGGAGTGAGAAGCTCATCCTGAAAGCCTTGTCGTTGCAAGACAGCCTAGGCCCTATCTTCGACATCACCTGCGATTGCGAAGACGGCGCCGCCGCAGGGCAAGAGCGCGAGCATGCCGAGATGATCGTGCGTGTATTGAATTCAGAAGCGAACAAATGCCGCATGGCAGGCGCGCGCATCCATGACTACACCCATGCCGCTTGGCGATTAGACGTGGACATCTTGGTGGGCGGGGCAGGTAAGTTGCTGGCCTATATCACCATCCCTAAATGCACTAAAGCGGCACAAGCGGCGGAGATGATCGCGTACATCCAAAAGGTGGCGGCGGCGCATGGCATCACACGTCAGATCCCCATCCACATCTTGGTCGAGACGCATGGTGCCTTGCATGAGGTGTATGAGATCGCCGCACTGCCTTGGTTGCAGGTCATCGACTTTGGTTTGATGGACTTCGTCAGCGGCCATCACGGTGCCATCCCTGCCAGCGCAATGCGCAGCCCAGGCCAGTTCGAACATCGCTTGTTGGCACGCGCCAAAGCGCAAGTCGTTGCTGCCGCATTGGCACACGGCGTCGTCCCTGCGCACAACGTCACGCTCGATCTCAAGAACACCGAAACGACTTTCTCCGACGCCAGCCGTGCACGCAACGAGTTTGGCTTCTTGCGCATGTGGAGCATCTACCCCACACAGATTCCCGCCATCGTCGATGCCATGAAACCTAACTACGACGAAGTCACCGTCGCCAGCAACATCCTGTTGGCTGCGCAAGCAGCAGAGTGGGGCCCTATCCAATACGACGGCGAGTTGCACGACCGCGCAACGTATCGCTATTTCTGGGAAGTGCTGCAAAAAGCGAAGATCACCAACGTTGCCATCCCTGCGGAAGCGAGTGCGGCGTTCTTCGGTTAAGGTAGTTCCATTCATGCAAATTCCGTCATTCCCGCCCTTCGATATACTCAGGATAAACTGACCTACAGTCAGGTGGGAATGGCGTTTCAACAGTTAATTATCTAGTCATTTATCTAGTCAAAATTCCGACTTAAATTCAATAAATCAACATATTTACAATTTGTTACATTGATTGTGCTATTGTTTTATCTAGTCAATATCTAGGCGGAAACTCAAATGGCATTATCTATAAGTGAATATTTGATGCGAGGGGCGGCCACCTCTAAAGAAATCCAAACTGAAACAGGATTGAGCCAAACTGCGGTGTCGCGACAGTTGCGGGCGATGGGTGATGCTATTGTCACCTTACCCAATATGCGCCCCCCACAATATGCAATGACGCGCAATGCATTTGGTGGAAGCAATAAGTTGCCACTGGCTATGGTCGACGCGCACGGCAATATGGTTTTGGTTGCATATATCCGCCCATTGGCACCAAGTGGATTTTTTGTTGAACCTGCAACAGGTATGCCGCAAGTATTACTGGGGGAAAGTGGAACAGGTTTTTTTCAAGAGCTTCCCTATTTTTTAAATGATTTGTGCCCTCAAGGTTTTTTGGGAAGGCAGATTGCGGGGGATTTAGCTAATCAATCTGGCGATTTCCCCTCCGACCCGAGGCAGTGGAATACCAATCACATAGGACGTTATTTAATTTCAAATGGCGATGACCTCCCAGGAAATTTAAAATTTGGCGAGCAAGTATTTTCACGTGTGCGGCGCAAACCTGTCGTGACGACAGAAAAAGATTATCCAGCCCTTGCAGATAGCGTGATGAGTGGAGTAATTCCGGGCTCATCGGCAGGAGGCGAACAGCCAAAATTCACTACTTACTGTGGCACTCGTGCTGCGCACGTTATTGTTAAGTTTTCACCTACGGGTAACAGCGATGTAGCCAGAAGGTGGCGCGACATTTTGATTACTGAATATCACGCTACAGAAGCACTCCATGCAAGAGAAGTTCATGCCGCTGAAACGCGATTCTTAGAAATGGATGGCAGGCTATTTCTCGAATCCCAACGCTTCGATAGAACGGGCGAATTTGGCCGTATGCCTATGCTTTCACTTCAAGCTATTGATGCTGAATTTACAGGTATTGGTAGCAACTGGCCGCGCGTTTTGGATGCACTACATAAGAAAAATTTGGTTGGTTACCAGCATCTTTTGTTTGCAGAGGTGCTATGGTGGTTTGGACGATATATTAATAATTCAGACATGCATTTGGGGAACTTGAGTTTTTCAATAGATGGTGGCGTGTTCAGATTGCTCCCGGTCTATGACATGTGCTCAATGGGGTTTGCACCTAAAAGCGGTGGGGAGGTTTTACCCTATCAATTCGTGCCCCCCCCGTATGAAGGTAAAAATCTAAATCAAGCCAGTATTGAGCTTGTACAAGAAATGGCCCGTAACTTCTGGGAAAGGGTGGCAGGGGATACTCGCATTTCAGATGAGTTCAAAGCATTTCTTGAGAGAGGTAATCCAATCGATTTAATGCGGACAAGTTCATAAGAGGAGAGATGGTTGCTTCCTCAACTTTGAGAGAGTAAAAGTAAGAAAGGCTCACATCCCTGTGAGCCTTTTTCATTTTGAATTGCTAAACCTTACTTCACGAATCCCTGTTGCTTCAGGATTTCGATGATCTCAGGGATGACACCCGGATCGTCGATGGTGGAGGGCACTTGGTACTCTTGGCCATTGACAATCTTGTTCAGTGTCTTGCGCAAGGTCTTGCCGGAGCGGGTCTTGGGCAGACGTTTCAAGATGACGGTGTCTTTGTAGCAGGTGATGGCACCAATGGCTTCGCGTACACGTGCGACCAGTTCCTTTTGCAAGACTGCATCTTCAATCGTTACACCAGATTTCAACACCACCAAACCCATCGGCACTTGTCCTTTCAGGTCGTCGTCACGCGCGATGACGGCGCACTCCGCAACGGCGGGATGGCCTGCCACCACTTCTTCGATCTCGCCTGTGGAAAGGCGGTGACCTGCCACGTTGATCACATCATCCACGCGCCCCATCACGAACACATAACCTTCATCGTCGATGTAACCGCCGTCACCGGTGGTGTAGTAACCGGGCAGGAATTGCAGATAGCCCTCGCGGAATTTGTTGTCGTCACCCCACACGCGATTCATGCAGGAAGGAGGCAGTGGCAATTTGATGGCGATGTAGCCTTGCTCGTTTGCCGCCATCTGTTTGCCGTTCTCATCGAGGATGCGCACATCGAATCCGGGAGTGGGCAGGGTAGAGGAGCCGAGCTTCACTGGCTTGGGTTCCACGCCCCACAAGTTGGCTGTGATGCCCCAACCTGTTTCGGTCTGCCACCAATGGTCTACCACTGTCTTGCCACTCTTTTCGGTGAGCCATTCTTGTGTCGGTGGATCGAGACGTTCGCCTGCAGAGAAGATGACTTGCAACTTGCTCAAGTCATATGGCTTCATCAGCAATGCATCGGGGTCTTCTTTCTTCACTGCGCGGAATGCAGTGGGCGCGGTGAAGAACGATTTCACTTTGTATTCTGAGATGAGACGCCACAACGCGCCTGCATCCGGCGTCATGATGGGTTTGCCTTCGTAAACGATCGTCGTGCAGCCTTGCAGCAGCGGGCCATACACGATGTAAGAGTGGCCGACCACCCAACCCACGTCCGACGCAGCCCAGAACACATCGCCTGCATCCACGTTGTAGATGGCCTTCATGCTGTACTTCAACGTCACCGCATGTCCTCCGTTCTCGCGCACCACACCTTTGGGTTTGCCTGTCGTGCCTGATGTGTAGAGGATGTAAAGCGGATCGCTTCCCTTTACTGGAGTACAACCTACTGCCTTCGATTTCGCCAGCAACGTCGCCCAATCATGGTCGCGTCCTGCTGCGAGTGGCGCATTGCATTGTGGACGTTGGAACACCACGCAGCTTTGTGGTTTGTGTTTCGACAAGTCGATGGCTTTGTTGAGCAAAGGCATGTACTCGATGACGCGCTTGATCTCGATGCCGCACGAAGCGGTGAGGATGACCTTGGGTGTCGAGTCGTCGATACGCTGTGCCAGCTCAGGTGGTGCGAAACCGCCGAACACCACCGAGTGGATCGCACCCAAACGTGCCACCGCCAACATCGAGATGACCGCTTCGGGGATCATCGGCATGTAGATGATGACGCGGTCGCCTTTGACCACACCCAAGTCCGCCAGCATGCCCGCTGTGCGTGCAACTTCATCGGTCAGCTCGGAGTATGTGTACTTGCGTTTCGTGTCGGTGACAGGGGAGTCGTAGATGATCGCCGTTTGATCGCCGCGACCGTTCTTAACGTGATGATCCAACGCCATGTAGGCCGTGTTCATCTCGCCGTCAGCGAACCAGTGGCCGATACCATCTGCATCGGTGGTCAAGATGGTCTGTGGAAACTTGGTCCACTCCAGCGCTTTGGCTTGGTCACCCCAGAAACCTGCTGGGTCTTTCATCGAACGGTCGTACTCGGTTTGGTAACTCATTTTGCTTCCTCCCTGATTGTGGTTTCTCCCTTCTCCCGCAGGCGGGAGAAGGGCTGGGGATGAGGGCTGGTGAGTTTATCGCCAAGTGGCGTCAACCGAGCACCCCTCACCCCAACCCCTCTCCCGCCTGCGGGCGAGGGGCTTAAACTTCAAACATCAGCATGAACAACACTGTCTGTTTTCAATAAGATCAACATCAAATACTGTTGCCGGGAACACGCACCCAGCCTTCCATCAGCACGCGTGCGCTGCGGCTCATGGTGACTTTCTCGACTTTCCATTCGCCACCGTTCTTGCTGGCGGCGGCACCGACTCTCAAGGTACCGGAGGGGTGGCCGAACTTCACTACATCGCGTTCACCACCGCCCGCCGCCAGATTCACCAGCGTACCGGGGATCGCTGCGGCCGTACCGATAGCCACCGCTGCTGTGCCCATCATGGCATGGTGCAGCTTGCCCATCGACAGGGCGCGCACCAGCAGATCGACTTCGGAAGCGCTGATCTTCTTGCCGCTGGATGCGACATGGTCAACCGGTGGTGCGACAAAAGCGACCTTCGGGGTATGTTGACGCGTTGCGGCTTCTTCGGGGGTCTTGATCAGCCCCATGCGCAATGCGCCCGCCACGCGGATCTTTTCGAAACGCGCCAGCGCAGCGGGATCGGTGTTGATGGCCTC
>PNNY01000071.1 GCA_013824485.1 Sideroxydans sp. | reverse complement strand
CATACAACAACCAGCCACTCACTTCCGGTAGACCCAATTCGCGCCGCAACACGCGTAGAGGCGAGACCCTGCGCAGTTGTAATAAGGGAAGGAAAGCGAAACCAAGCAACAAGGCAAAGCCACTGATGGCGGCTTTGATGAGCGGCACCACACTCGGTTGCGGCAGGCTCGCCTCGCGCATCGAGGCGATACTCTCGACCAAGACTGCCTGAGTGAGATAGCCCAACAAGCCACCAATCAACACCGCCACGATGCCCAACAATAAGAATTGATAGAGGAACAGATACAACACCTGCCCCTGCTGTGCCCCCAGACAACGCATCACCGCCACCCCATCCAGATGGCGCAGCACGAAACGCCTTGCCGCCAATGCCATCGCCGCCCCAGCAAGGATAGCCGCGGTGAGTGCGGCAAGACCTAGGAAATGTTCCGCACGTTCCAACGCAGTTCGAATCTCAGGACGCGCATCGCGCACATCTTCCATCTTCTCGTTACCGGAAAGCTTTTCTTGCAGCGATGCTTTTAAGGCAAGCACCTGCGTAACATCACCTGCGATCATCAAGCGATAAGAGATGCGACTACCTTCTTGTATTAAGTCCGTGGAAGCCAAGTCAGCCTCGTTCATCAATACCCGAGGCGCAAAACTGGCGAAGCCGATGGACTGGTCGATGTCCTTCACGATACGTGCTGCGATCTTGAAGTGTCGCGCGCCAATCACTAACTCACCCCCAACTTTCACATCGAGACGGCGCAGTAATCGCTCATCCACCCACACCGTGCCACTCACAGGTAGGGAATGAGCGACATGCAAACTCCCATCATCGATCTCTATCTTTCCACGCAATGGATAGCCCACCTCCACCACTTGCAACTCACTCAACAACACCTTCTCACCAAACGACACCATGCTAGGAAACGTGCGGCTCTGCACCACCTGCAACCCTTTGGCTTCAGCCGCCTTTCGATAATCCGTTGGAAATGGACGTGTGGAAGTGATGCGTAGATCTGCACCAATGAGGCTCTGTGCCTGTTGCTGCAATGCCTGTCTGACTCGGTCTGCGAACAGACCAACTGTGGCTAGACTGCCGACCGCTAACACGAGCGCGAGTAACAACACGCGCCATTCACCGGCACGCCAGTCGCGACGCAATAGATTCAAAGAAAGGCGAAATAGATTCACAACACCACCCGCCCCGCCGCCAGTCGTATTTGCTTGCCACAGCGTCTCGCCAGATTCTCGTCATGCGTCACCAGTATCAATGTCGTGCCTTGCGCGCGGTTGAGTTCGAGCGTGAGTTCAATAACTTGTGCGCCGGTGGCGGCATCAAGATTGCCGGTGGGTTCGTCGGCAAAGAGTATCTTGGGTTTGGTGACGAAGGCGCGAGCGAGTGCCACGCGTTGCTGTTCGCCGCCGGAGAGATGTTTGGGAACGTGATGGGCGCGTGCGCTCAAACCGACTTGCTGCAACGATACTTCGGCGCGTTGCCTTGCATCCTTCACTCCCGCCAATTCAAGCGGTAGCATCACGTTCTCAAGCGCATTCAAGGCGGGTAGCAATTGGAAGGATTGGAATACGAAACCTGCCAATTCACCGCGCAAGCGTGCTCGACCGTCCTCATCCAGTGTGAACAAGTCTTTGCCATTCAATGACACACTCCCCTTCGTCGGCACATCCAACCCGGCCAGCAAACCGAGCAGGGTTGATTTGCCAGAGCCAGATGCCCCCACGATAGCGAGACTCTCCCCAGCTTCGACCTCGAAGCTGACTTCATTCAGGATGACTAGTGGTTGGTCGCCACTTTGCACTTGCTTGGTGAGCCCTACTGCTTGCACAATCGATGACATGGATACCTTTCTGAGAATCGCTCTACTGATGGCAGCACTCGCGCTATCTAACTCCGCACATGCCAAGACCATCCTGATCTTTGGCGACAGTTTATCAGCCGGCTATGGGATAGCTCGCAATGATTCATGGGGCAACTTATTGCAAACTTCGTTGCAAAAGACTCATCCGCTCTATGAAGTGGTGAATGCCAGCATCAGCGGTGAAACGACGTCTGGTGGTGTAAGGCGCATTGGCAAAGCACTGAACGAGCATCACCCTGCAGTAGTGATTTTAGAACTGGGCGCTAATGACGCTCTGCGCGGCACCCCACTCAGTGAGACGGAGAAGAATCTTAACGGCATCATCTTGCAAGCTAAGAAGGCGAACGCCAAAGTATTACTACTAGGGATCCAGATACCGCCCAACTACGGGCTGGACTACACCAAACGTTTCAGCGCGCTATACCCCAAGTTGGCTAAAAAACATAAAGTGAGTCTGGTGAGCTTCATGCTGAAAGACATCCCACCAGAACAGTTCCAAGCTGACAACCTGCATCCTAACGCGGTAGCACAACCGCAGATATTGAAGAATGTGCTACCGAACCTGACACCTTTGCTTATCGCAAAGTGACGCCACCCACTTGAGCACCGAAGCCCGGGAACGCGCTCGCCACACCGGCACCAAGTTTCTTAGCCAAACGATCTGCAAATCCTTCACGGGTGGTGAAATCAACGATGTTCTCAACCTTGATGACATCGCGTGCCACGGAATCCAAGCTGCCGATCTCATCTGCCAAGCCCATCTCGATGGCTTTATCACCGCTCCAGAAAAGACCGCTGAACATCTCGGGTGTTTCCTTCAAGCGCTTACCGCGACCTTGTTTAACCACATCGATGAATTGTTGATGAATGCCGACTAGCAAACCTTTGGTGAAAGCTTCATGTTTT
Organism: Sideroxydans sp.; assembly: GCA_013824485.1. Taxonomy (GTDB): domain Bacteria; phylum Pseudomonadota; class Gammaproteobacteria; order Burkholderiales; family Gallionellaceae; genus Sideroxyarcus. Next base: position 7,488 of record PNNY01000071.1, on the reverse strand, counting down.
GGATTGCGAGGAGAGAATGGGTCCATGAAGCCTTTGTTCTCACCTGCAGTCATCAAGCGACGCTCTACGCCCAACTTCTCCATCGTGCCCGTGAAGCCGAAGCCATCCATCAATACGCCGATGGAACCGACGATACTCGCCTTGTTGACGTAGATCTTGTCTGCCGCCGCCGCGATGTAGTAACCGCCGGATGCACACATGTCTTCCACCACCACATACAAGGGAATATCCGGATGCAAGGTGCGTAAACGACGGATCTCATCGTTCACCAATCCCGCTTGCACTGGGCTACCACCGGGGCTATTGACGCGCAGGATGACGCCTGCTGTGTTCTTGTCTTCAAACGCATCATTCAGACTAGCCATCAGGTTATCCGCATTCGCATTGCTGTCCGCCGAGATGACACCCTGTAGATCGACGAGTGCGGTGTGCTTTCCACCCGACATGCTGCCGTCGCTGTTACTGCCCGCCCATCCCATTAAGAGGAATAACAAGAAGAACAGATAGCCGAAGGTCAGCACTTTGAAGAAGATGCTCCAATGGCGCGCCCGACGCTGCTCTTGAATAGCGGACATCGCCAACTTTTCCAATACGCCACGTTCCCAGTTAGGTGTGTTGTTCTCTTCTGACATATTCATACTCCTATATTGTTAAGCGTTGGCTTTGAACCAAGTGCGCAATCCGTGAAAATCATCCAGCAAAGCCAATGGAGCTAACGCACGCAATTGGTCTTCGGGGTGAGCGCCGTGAGTCACTCCCACCACATCCACCCCCGCATTGATAGCCATTTGCAAATCATGGGTAGTATCACCCACCATCAGCACGCGCGCCGCATCGACTGCTAGTTCTTCCATCAACTCATGCAACATGGCTGGATGAGGTTTTGAAAATGTCTCATCCGCCGTGCGTGAAGCGATAAAGAATTCGCGCAGGCCACTGCTATCCATCACCCTATCCAAACCTTTACGGCTCTTGCCGGTGGCGACTGCCAACAGATAGCCCGCCTCTTTCAACTCAGCGATGGTCTCCGCAGCACCATCGAACAAGGGAATAGATTGGTCTTGCGCCAGAAAATAGTGACGATAACGATCCGCCAATGGCTCATGCATGTGTGGTGGTGCATCCGGCACGGCATGTTGCAAGGCTTGCGCCAGGCCCATACCGATGACGTGCCGCGCATCTTCATCACTAGGAATGGGCAAACCAAGGTCACGACACGCGGATTGAATCGATGTGGCGATGATCGCCGTGGAATCCATCACCGTACCATCCCAATCGAACACGATCAGGTCATATCTTTTCGCCATCTGAACCACCTAAATAGTAAGGCGCGGATTCTACCACTGGGCATAACTCATCCCCGTATAATGCGCGCCCCTTCGATTGGTAATGTCATGAGTCTGATCTACATCCTCGACCTATGTGCGGTCGGCGTCTGCGCCATCACCGCCACACTGGAAGCACAACGCCGCGAGCTAGACCTCTTCGGCGTGGCGACCATCGCGGTGATCGCAGGTATCGGCGGCGGCACGGTGCGCGACATCCTACTCGGGCGATTACCCGTCTATTGGATTCACGACCCTATCTATGTCGTGGTGGGTATCACCGCCGCCATGCTCACCTTCTACTTCGAACGTAAGGTCACTATCCCCAAGAACTTCTTCTTATTGCCCGATGCGGTCGGTCTGGCACTGTTCACCGTCATCGGCACCAGTGTTGCCATGAGTTTGCACGTGCACTGGTTCATCGCCGCCTTGATGGGCGTCATCACCGGCGTGTTCGGCGGAGTCATCCGCGACATCCTGTGCAATGAAGTCCCGCTCATCTTCCGCACCGACATCTATGCCACTGCCGCCTTGGTCGGCGCTTTGCTACTCATCGCGTTGGACAGCATGGGCATGGCGCACAACATCGCTCTCATCACATCAATGATCGTCATCGTCGCTATCCGTCTAGCGGCGATACGCTGGCATATCCACCTACCGAGATTCCGCTCCTATGATCGATAAATCCCTCCCCTCTTGGCTCATCTACTGCCGCCCCGGTTTCGAGCGCGATTGCGCCGAAGAGACGCAAGCCAAAGTCATCGAAGGTGACGAGAACAGCGGCTTCCTGTTGTTACAAGGCAAGGCGAAACTCGCCTACAAGCAACTTACCTTCGTGCGCCAACTATTGACGCTGCACGGCGAAGTGAACGACCTGCCGGAGCGTGACCGACTCAGCCCCTTGCTGGCAGCTGTGCCTGATACCCCAGAGAGATTCGGCGCGCTGTATCTCGAAGTACCCGATACCAATGACGGCAAGACTTTGTCTGGTTTCACCAAGCGCTTCCAACCCTTACTCGAAGAGGCGTTACGCGAAAATTCTCGATTGGTAGATGACCCCAACTTGCCACGTCTGCACATCTTCTTCCCCAACGAACAGCGTGCGTTGATCGCCACCAGCAACCCAGACAACAGCAACAGCGCGCTCAATGGTATCCAGCGCGTCAGCATGGTGAGCGATGCGCCCAGCCGTTCCTATTTGAAACTCGCTGAAGCATTCGAAGTGTTCTTAGATAAGAAAGAGCAATCGCTCTGGTTGAAACCGCACATGACTGCCGTCGATTTGGGCGCGGCACCGGGAGGGTGGACTTGGCAGTTGGTGCAACGTGGATTGAAAGTGACTGCCGTGGACAACGGCCCACTCAAAGGCGCTGCGGCCACCCACCCGAACATCAAACATCTACGCCAAGACGGCTTCAAGTTCCGTCCACAGAAAATGGTCGATTGGCTGGTATGCGACATGGTAGAACAACCGCAACGTGTGGCGACTTTGGTGACCGAGTGGTTCATTGGCGGGCACACCATGCATGCCATCTTCAATCTGAAGTTGCCGATGAAGAAACGGGTAGAAGCGTTACAAGTCGCACTAGGTTCGATACGCACCGCACTCAACGCCAAAGGCGTTCGCTATCGCTTGGAGACCAAGCAGCTCTATCACGACCGCGAAGAAGTGACGGTGTTCCTGACTAGGGCAAAGAAGTGATTCAGGCTTTTTCGTCGACGTGCTCGGTGGCGTGATTACCAAGCAGATCGTGATGTCGTCTATCCACACCCGAACGTAGTTCGATCAACACTTTTTGGTTGTGTATGCGACGACAGGCTTTGCGCCTGTCTTCCAAAGGTAGTCTTGTTGCACCCTCCTGATCCGCTTCCACCACCTCCCTATGTTTGCTGTGCAAGGCGGTGACTTGAAACACGGTCTGCTCGCGCGAATGGATAGGTTTCACCGCATGAACGGAAGACAAACCGGGTACGAGGCTGGAATTCGGCCCAGTCGTAATAGGTTTTATCTCCGACACATAACGCATGACACCCTCCTAACAGTCTTTACAACTGAACTATCGGCAAGTCGTTAGCAAAGGTTAAGTGATTATTTTGGTGTGACGTCGGGAAGATTGGCATGTGCATCGTGCATCACGATGCGCGACACATACCAAATTGCCAGAAGATTAGCGACGATGGCGACATAGCCGACGTTCTGATATCCCACAATATTGCCACTCGCATCTTGAGTGATGATGAAGCCGCTCAGGGTCGCTGCCAGCCCCATCGCCAATGATTGCACCGTGCCGTTGAGTGACATGAACGTACCGCGCAGCTTGGGTTGTGCGGCAGAGGTGATGATGGCCATCGCAGGAATGAAACGTCCTGAGATGAGGACGAAGAACAAGGTCGTACAGACCAACCACCAAGCCAACGACGCACTCTCGATCTGCGTCACCGCCAACAGCGGGATCATCGCAGCCAATGCGACGATGCGGTAGACGCGAACTTTTCCTGCCACATCTGCCCAATGTCCGATGAGGCGTGCCGTCACCAAGGTCGCCGCCCCGCCCACTAAGTAGATGTAGGCGATATCGTGCTGACTGATTGCGATGTTGTTCACCGCATACACCGTGATGTAAGGGATGACGGTAAAGCCAGAGAAAATGATGAGCGCCGACAACATCATCGCACGCCAATGGTTAGCATCCCGCATCACCGCGAACAGCGCTGAGAACGGATGAGCTTGCTTCTCCTGACTCATGTGGTGACGCAGTTCTGGCAAGACACGCACCGCGACCACCATGAAGATGGCGACCAAGATCACGATGAAGATGAAAGGCGCACGCCATTGGAAGTGGCTAGCCAACCATAAAGAGAGCGGCACGCCCGCAACCGTCGAAAAGGAGAATGCGGCGGACACTGTTCCACTGGCCTTGGCGCGACGCGCGAAGGGAATGGTGTCGCCGATGATGGTCTGCACCAACGCTCCCAACACACCGCCGAACGCCCCCGCCAACCCGCGCGCGATGATGAGCGTGGCATAGCTGGGTGCCAAACCACAGGCCAGCGTCGCCAAGCCGAACAGCAGGAACATGACGAGTATCAGCCGCTTGCGTTCGAACCTATCCACGAAGGTCGCCGCTAACAGACCGGATAACGCTGCACTAAAACTATAAGACGCGACCAATAGACCGAACTCATGCGTAGTGATACCCAGCTCCCGCATCAGCAAAGGCCCCAGCGGCATCATGATCATGAAATCGAGGATGTGGCTGAACTGGATACCCGCAAGCGTCAGCAGCAAGGCACGTTCTGAATACTTAGGCGATATCGCTCCACTCATGGCTTTGCATCCAACTTATCTAGGTATTTCTGCAATTCTGGCGCCAACGGGGCCGTGATACTCAAAGGCTCGCCCGTCAGCGGATGATTGAAGGCGATGGTATGGGCATGCAGAAACATGCGCTTAAGTCCTTGCTTCATCAACTCCTTGTTGCGAGCGAAGTCGCCGTATTTGTCGTCGCCGGCAATGGGAAAGCCAAGGTGCGAAGTGTGCACGCGGATCTGGTGAGTGCGTCCGGTCTTAAGCTGGGCTTCGAGCAAGGAGAATTCGGGATAACCCTTGAGCAAGGTAAAGATGGTGTGCGATGCCTGCCCATCCTCGCGCACCATGACTCGTTTCTCACCTTGCGGAGTATCGAATTTGTGTAGTGGTAACTTCACATGCTGCTTGGCATTCTTCCATTGCCCCAGCACTAAGGTGAGGTAACGCTTATCACTGTTCCCCTCGCGCATGATCTCGTGCATGGCGGTCAAGGCTGAACGTTTCTTGGCCACCAGCAGCACACCGGAGGTCTCGCGGTCGAGCCGATGGACCAACTCAAGGAACTTTGCTTGGGGACGCGCACTACGCAGCTGTTCGATGACGCCAAAACTCACCCCGCTGCCACCGTGCACCGCCGTACCTGCCGGTTTATTGATAGCGATGAGTGCTTCATCCTCGAACAAAATTGGGAATTCGGTGGCTGGAACGTACTCAGCCTCTGGCTTTTCCGCCACGCGGATAGGTGGGATACGTAACAAATCGCCCATCTGGAGACGATAGGTCTGGTCGATACGCTTCTTGTTGACCCGCACTTCACCCCGCAAGATGCGGTAGATATGACTCTTAGGGACACCTTTCAGGTGCTTGAAGAGGAAGTTGTCGATGCGCTGACCTTCGCTTCCCTCATCTATTTCGACCCAAGTGACGGATTCTTTGCTCAAACCACTCATTTTGAATATACTCCGCGCCTCGCGTGTGCGCCTTCGTTAAACGGGATGTTCATTTCCCCGTCCAACCTAAGGCAGGCAATCAAGCCGCCTACGAAGCAGCCCCGCCCGGTTAATCTCACTCACCGGAGACAAGCAGTGATGGTAATTGATTTGCGCGCTCTAAGCACCAGCAGAAAAAATTTTGGCGCATTGCCCGACCTTTTTGGCAATGCGCAGTAACAGACAAGCTAATAACGAGAACAAGCACTTGGACCTTTTTAAGCAGCACAACCCGAGCTTCCTACTTCTCGCGCGCTAACTGCGCGTAGCTTTGCCCTGCCCGTGTCAGAGCGCGGGAGAATAAAAAAATGAAACGCATGTTATTCAATGCGACGCAGCCGGAAGAACTACGCGTCGCCATTGTGGATGGTCAAAAACTAGTTGACCTCGACATTGAGACCGCCGGTAAAGAGCAACGCAAGAGCAACATCTACAAAGCCATCATCACCCGCATCGAGCCTAGCCTCGAAGCCTGCTTCGTCGAATACGGTGGCACCCGCCACGGATTCCTTCCCTTCAAAGAAGTCGCCCCTCAGTACTATCAATCTGGTGCCAACAGCCGTTCTTCCATCAAGGAAGCATTGCGCGAAGGCCAAGAGTTGTTGGTGCAGGTGGAAAAAGACGAGCGTGGCAACAAAGGCGCAGCCCTCACCACCTACATCAGCTTGGCAGGACGCTATGTGGTTCTGATGCCGAACAATCCCAACGGCGGCGGCGTATCACGTCGCATCGAAGGCGAGGATCGCAACGAGCTACGTGACGTACTAGGTCAACTCGAAGTACCCAAGGGCATGAGCATCATCGCCCGCACAGCAGGTATCGGCCGCAATGCGGAAGAACTGCAATGGGACTTGAACTACCTCAAGCAACTGTGGGATGCCATCGATGGTGCCGCTCAATCCGAGAAGGCACCTTCGCTCATCTATCTGGAAAGCAGCTTGGTCGTACGCGCCATCCGCGACTATTTCAACCCAGAGATCGGCGAGATCCTGATCGACACCGACGACATCTTCCAGCAAGCACAAGCCTTCATGGGCACCGTGATGCCGGACCACGTGGATCGCATCAAGCGTTATCACGACGATGTGCCGCTGTTCTCCCGCTTCCAGATCGAACATCAGATCGAATCCGCACATGCACGTCAGGTGAATTTGCCTTCCGGCGGTGCCATCGTCATCGACCACACTGAAGCATTGACTGCCATCGACATCAACTCCGCTCGTTCCACACGCGGCAGCGACATCGAGACGACTGCGCTCAACACCAACTTGGAAGCGGCTGACGAGATCGCCCGCCAACTGCGTCTGCGTGACTTGGGTGGATTGATCGTCATCGACTTCATCGACATGGAAGCGACCAAGAACCAACGCGCCGTGGAAGACCGTCTGCGTGATGCCTTGCACTTTGACCGTGCGCGCATCCAGACCGCAAAGATCTCCCGCTTCGGTTTGTTGGAGCTGTCGCGTCAACGTTTGGCACCTAGCTTGGAAGAAGGTAACCACACGACTTGCCCACGTTGTAACGGCATCGGTCATATCCGTGGCACCGAATCTTCTGCATTGAACATCCTGCGCATCATTCAGGAAGAAGCAATGAAGGACAGCAGCGCGGCCATCCACGCTCAAGTACCTGTCGATGTCGCTACCTTCTTGTTGAACGAGAAGCGTTCAGACATCCATCGCATCGAACATCGTTTCAAAGTCAGCGTGGTGCTCATTCCGAATCAGCACATGGAGACACCGCATTACACGGTGAACCGTTTGCGTATGGACGACATCACTGCCGACCACCTGCAAGCCAGCTACAAGTTGGTAGAGAAGCCAGAAGAGCCCAAGGCATTGTCTGCTGCCGCTGCGCAAGAAGC
>PNNY01000070.1 GCA_013824485.1 Sideroxydans sp. | reverse complement strand
ACTCCCCATCGTACAAGCCTTCACCAAAGCAGCTGGGGTCGTGGTCGAGACAAGAGACATCTCGCTCGCAGGACGCATCCTTGCTAACTTCCCTGAGAATCTGACCGCTAGCCAGAAGATCTCTGATCAACTGACCGAATTAGGTGAGCTGACACTGAAGCCAGAAGCCAACATCATCAAGTTGCCGAACGTGAGCGCATCACTCCCGCAATTGAAAGCCGCCATCAAAGAATTGCAATCCAAAGGATATAAAGTCCCTGACTTTCCGGACGATGCAAAGACCGATGCAGAAAAAGAGATAAAGACGCGTTACAGCAAGGTTCTGGGCAGTGCAGTGAACCCAGTTTTACGCGAAGGAAACTCTGACCGCCGCGCCGCCGCCTCCGTCAAGCAGTTCGCACAAAAGCATCCACATCGCATGGGCAAGTGGGCGACCGATTCCAAGACTCGTGTAGCGCACATGAACAGTGGCGACTTCTACGGCAGTGAGAAATCAGTCACCGTAGTTGAGGCAGTCAACACACGTATCGAGTTCGTCGCCCGTGATGGCAAGGTCACGGTGCTCAAAGAAAAGATGGCGCTCAAGGCAGGCGAGATCATTGATGCCGCGGTGATGAGCCGCAAAGCACTGCGTAAGTTCTATGCCGAGCAGATCGCCGCAGCCAAGAAAGAAGATGTGTTGCTGTCTCTGCACCTGAAAGCCACCATGATGAAGATCTCCGACCCCATCATGTTCGGCCATGCCGTCTCAGTGTTCTTCCAAGAAGCATTCGACAAACACAGCGCCCTACTCAAAGAATTGAACGTCAACCTCAACAACGGTTTTGGTGACGTAGAAGCCAAGGTGTTTGCGTTACCAGAAGCCAAGCGTGCAGCCATCGTGGCCGATATCGCAAACTGCTTCCGCAAACAACCGCCACTGGCGATGGTCAATTCCGACAAGGGCATCACCAATCTGCATGTGCCATCCGATGTCATCATCGACGCCTCCATGCCGCCGATGATCCGTGACGGGGGCAAAATGTGGGGTGCCGATGGCAAAGCCTACGACACATTGGCAATGATCCCTGACCGTTGCTACGCCACCATCTATGTCGCGGCCGTGGAAGACTGCAAAAAGAACGGCGCGCTCGATCCTGCCACCATGGGCTCTGTACCAAACGTCGGTCTGATGGCACAAAAAGCCGAGGAGTATGGCTCGCACGACAAGACGTTCGAAGCGGCTGGCGATGGCGTGGTACGTATCGTCGATGCCAACGGCAAAGTCATCTTGGAACAACCGGTCGAACAAGGCGACATCTTCCGCGCCTGCCAGACCAAGGATGCGCCTATCCAAGACTGGGTGAAACTCGCTGTCACCCGCGCACGTTTGAGCAACACGCCTGCCATCTTCTGGCTGGATAAGGACAGGGGGCACGACGCACAGATCATCGCCAAGGTTGAAAAATACTTAAAGGATCACGACACCAAGGGGCTGGACATCCAGATCATGGAGCCGTCCGCAGCATGCCGCACTTCCTTGGCACGTATCCGCCAAGGCAAAGACACCATCTCTGTAACCGGCAACGTGTTGCGTGACTACCTCACCGACCTGTTCCCTATCTTGGAACTCAACACTAGCGCCAAGATGCTCTCCATCGTTCCACTGATGAATGGCGGTGGTATGTTCGAAACTGGCGCTGGAGGCTCTGCACCCAAGCACGTGCAACAGTTCCAGCAAGAGAACTATCTGCGATGGGATTCATTGGGCGAGTTCTTAGCATTGGGTGTGTCGTTGGAACACCTTGCGCAAAAGTTCAACAATGCGAAAGCTCAGGTCCTCGCCGATACGCTAGACCAAGCGAACGCGAAGATATTGGAGAACAATCGCTCACCTGCACGCAAGGTAGGCGAGATCGACAATCGCGGCAGTCACTTCTACCTCGCTCTGTACTGGGCACAAGCACTCGCCGCACAGAACAAAGACAAGGAAGTGCAGGCCCGTTTCGCACCACTGGCGAAGGCGCTGACTGAGAACGAAGCGAAGATCAATGCAGAATTGATCGCCGCACAGGGGAAACCGGTGGAGATGGGCGGGTACTACTTGCCCGACTTCAACAAAACTTCTAGTGCTATGCGCCCAAGCAAAACTTTGAACGCCGCACTGAAAGCGATCTAACAGGAAGCACAAAACAAAAAGCCCGCCACTTTCGTGGCGGGCTTTTTAATTCAACTCAAGAACCGATTAAGGAGCTTGGATGTTGGATGCTTGCTTGCCCTTAGGACCTTGAACAATGTCAAAAGTCACTTTTTGGCCTTCTTTGAGAGACTTGAAGCCGCTCATGTTGATTGCTGAGAAATGCGCAAACAAATCTTCGCTGCCATCATCTGGAGTGATGAAACCGAAACCTTTTGCATCGTTGAACCATTTAACTGTACCGTTTGCCATGCTATTACTTCCTTACAAAAATACGGGTGGGCACCCGCTAAATTGTTTGAAACCCAAAGACCGCACATGGCAAAACCAGTACTGCATCTACTATGATTCAAACACCCGGACGCTTTTTAACCCAGTAGAACTGAGAACGTCAAGCGATAATTTCAACTATTTTCAAAACAGGGTTGAAAAAGACGTTCTAATCGTCAAATATGCGACTGAACTCAGTGTGACAATGACTCCAATGGCAACCAAGCAAGAAAATCTTTCCGTTCTCGAACGCAGCAAAACCAAACCGCCCAAGCTGTACAAGGTGCTGTTGCTGAACGATGATTACACCACGATGGAATTCGTCATCGAGGTGCTACAAAGATTCTTTTCGATGGGCACGGAACATGCAATGCAAGTTATGCTCAAAGTGCACAATGAGGGAGTTGCAGTGTGCGGTGTGTATTCCAAAGACATCGCGGAAACCAAAGTGAACCAAGTCGTCAGTTATGCAACACAGCAGGGGCATCCTTTAAAGTGCCACATGGAGGAGAATTAAATGATCGCGCAAGAACTAGAAGTAAGCCTCCACCTCGCCTTCGTTGAGGCACGCCACAAGCGCCACGAGTTCATCACCGTGGAACATCTGCTATTGGCGATGCTAGACAATCCATCAGCTGCGCACGTGTTGCGCGCTTGCGGTGCAGACATCGAGGAATTACGCGCTGTCTTGGTGCAACATATCGAGACACATACACCCGTAGTACCTGGCACAGCAGAAGTCGATACGCAGCCAACTGTCGGCTTTCAGCGCGTGATCCAACGCGCCATCCTGCATGTGCAATCTACAAACAAGAAAGAAGTGACGGGTGCGAACATCTTGGTCGCCATGTTCGGCGAGAAGGAATCGCATGCGGTTTACTTTCTAAACCAACGTGCAATCACTCGTCTCGACGTGGTGAACTACATTGCGCACGGCATCAACAAGACCGCCGACGTGCAACCCAACACGCAAAAGACACCGAATGAAACGGATACCGAGCAGGAATCTGCCAAAGAAAGCGCCTTATCGAGCTATACACTCGACCTAAATGCACATGCGATCGCTGGCAAGGTGGATCCTTTGATCGGTCGCGAATTGGAATTGGAGCGGGTCATTCAGACATTATGTCGCCGTCGCAAGAACAACCCACTACTGGTCGGCGAGGCTGGCGTAGGCAAGACTGCCATCGCTGAAGGCTTGGCGCGCCGCATCACAGAGGGAGATGTACCTGATGTTTTAAAGGATGCACATGTCTATGCACTTGATATGGGCTCTTTACTCGCAGGCACAAAATATCGAGGCGATTTCGAGCAACGTCTGAAGGCGGTACTGAAAGAGTTGAAGGATGCTCCAAACGCTGTGTTGTTCATCGATGAGATACACACGCTCATCGGAGCGGGTGCAGCTTCGGGCGGCACTATGGACGCTTCCAATCTGCTCAAGCCAGCACTATCGAGTGGCGCGTTGAAATGTATCGGTGCGACCACCTATCAGGAATATCGCGGCATCTTCGAAAAGGATTCCGCACTGTCACGCCGCTTCCAAAAGGTCGACGTGCCTGAGCCCTCCGTCGAACAGACCATCGAGATATTGAAAGGTCTGAAGTCGCGCTTCGAAGAGCATCACAGCATCAAATACAGCGCACAGGCACTCACCAGCGCTGCTGAACTGTCTTCGCGCTTCATCAATGACCGCCACCTGCCAGACAAAGCGATCGACGTGCTAGATGAAGCTGGTGCGGCACAACGCATCCTACCTAAGTCGAAGCAGAAAAAAATCGTTGGCAAGCATGAGATCGAGGAGATCATCGCCAAGATCGCGCGCATCCCAACACGTACCGTATCGCACGACGACATCAATGCATTGAAGAATCTGGATCGCGACCTCAAGGCCACCGTGTTTGGTCAAGACAAAGCCATCGACGCGCTAGCGCGCGCCATCAAGATGTCACGCAGCGGTCTCGGCAACCCACAGAAACCCATCGGCAGTTTCCTGTTCTCCGGCCCCACAGGTGTCGGCAAGACCGAGGTAGCTCGTCAATTGGCATACAGCATGGGTATGCCTATCCACCGCTTTGATATGTCTGAATACATGGAGCGCCATGCTGTATCCCGCCTAATCGGTGCACCACCTGGCTACGTCGGCTTCGATCAAGGCGGTTTGCTCACCGAAGCCATCAGCAAACAACCGCATAGCGTGTTGCTACTGGATGAGATCGAGAAGGCACATCCGGACATCTTCAACATCTTGCTACAAGTGATGGATCACGGCACGCTCACCGACAACAACGGACGCAAGGCCGATTTTCGCAACGTCGTCATCATAATGACCACCAACGCTGGTGCCGAGGCTTTGAACAAGAGCAGTATGGGCTTCACCAAGACATCATCCGCAGGTGACGAGATGGCCGACATCAAGAAGATGTTTACCCCCGAGTTCCGCAACCGTTTGGATGCCATCGTCTCCTTCGCCGCACTTGATAAGGAGATCATCCTGCGCGTGGTAGACAAATTCCTCATGCAACTGGAAGAGCAATTGCACGAGAAGAAGGTCGACGCCATCTTCACCGAAGAACTCAAGGACCATCTCGCCAAACACGGCTTCGACCCACTGATGGGGGCACGTCCGATGGCGCGTCTGATCCAAGACACCATCCGCTCCGCACTGGCGGACGAATTGCTTTTCGGCAAGTTGGCGAGCGGCGGCAAAGTCACTGTAGATGTCAAAGATGGCAAGGTCGTCTTGGAGTTCGAAGAAGAAGTTGTCCCCGCCTGATCCAACATATAGGGGGCGCTTCGCCCCCTCCCCCACCGGCCCCTTACATTTCGGCTCACTCGTTGCCGCTGTCGGTAGTTATCTCGATGCAAAACATCATCACGGCACTTGGTTGGTGCGCATGGAAGACCTCGATACGCCTCGCTGCGTTGCAAGTGCGGCGGACGATATCCTGCGCACGCTCGACTCCTTCGGGATGCGCAGCGATGAGCCTGTGATGTACCAAAGCCAGCGCACTCCGACCTATCAAGCGGCGCTACAAAAATTGCAAAACAATGGGATGGTTTATCCCTGTTGTTGCACCCGCAAAGAGATTGCGGATTCGGCGTTACATGGGATCGAGGGGCCGGTATATCCGGGAACCTGCCGCACGGGGATTCCCGATGGGCGTGAGGAACGCGCTTGGCGTGTGAGAACTTTCGATGATGCGGTTGAATTCAACGATGCGCTTCAAGGTTGCCACTCACAGAATCTGGAAAAGGAGATTGGCGACTTCGTAGTCAAACGCGCGGACGGCCTATTCGCCTACCAACTCGCCGTCGTGTTGGACGATGCCGAACAAGGCATCACGCACATCGTGCGCGGTGCAGACCTACTCAATTCGACACCTCGCCAAATCCATCTTCAACGCTTGTTAGGGTTAATCACCCCAGCCTACATGCACCTGCCTGTGGCTGTGAATGAAGCGGGAGAAAAGTTGAGCAAGCAGACGCTAGCTGCGCCAGTAGATGTATCACAGCCCGCCTCTGCTTTGATTCGTGTATTGGATTTTCTACAGCAGCAACCTCCTGCCGAGCTAGCCTGTAGCGATGTGCGTAGGGTCTTGGATTGGGCGATTCAGAATTGGGATGCCACGAAACTACATGGCGTGAAGTCTATTCACGCCTGAAGGCGAATGACCTACTTCGTCGCCTGTCTACGATGCTTGATGAATTCCAAGATCGCCGGAATGAATGAGACGACGATGATGACGAGAATCATCAATGTGAGATTGTTCTTGATGATGGGGATGTTGCCGAAGAAGTAACCGGCGATGGTCAAACTGCCAATCCAAGCCACACTCCCCAGCGCGCTGAACATGACGAAGGAGCGGTAGTTCATGGTGCCGATACCTGCCACGAAGGGTGCGAAGGTACGGATGATGGGGAGGAAGCGCGCGAAGATGATGGTCTTGCCGCCATGTTTGTCGAAGAACAGATGTGTCTTCTCAAGGTGTTCGTGCTTGATGAGTTTTTGATTGGCGTGATTGAGCAAGCGCAACCCTAGCAAACGACCTACCCAGTAGTTGGTGTTGTCACCACTGAAAGCTGCAACGATGAGCAGCGGCATCAATATCTCTAGCTCTAACGAGCCCATACCGCACAATGCACCTGTGACGAAGAGTAGCGAATCGCCTGGTAGGAAGGGCGCGATGACCAAGCCCGTCTCTGCAAAAATGATGACGAACAAGATAGCGTAGACCCACACGCCATACTCCTGCACCAACGCAAGAAGATGCGCGTCAAGATGCAGGATGATGTCGAGGAAACTAGTCAGCAGTTCCATCGTTTAAGGCAGTACTTCTTCTGCTTCTGTCTTTTCTGGCTTGATGAAGTCTTCGCGTGATACGCCGAACATCATCAACAAGGGGCTGGCGACCAATACAGAGGAGTAGATACTGAACAGGATGCCGATGGTCAGTGCCAATGCGAAATAGTGCAAGGTGGCTCCACCCAAGAACAACATGGAGGTGACCATCATCTGCGTGCTGCCGTGAGTGATGATGGTACGTGACATGGTGCGGGTGATAGCGTTGTCGATGATCTCAGCGACTTCGGTCTTGCGCATCTTGCGGAAGTTCTCGCGGATACGATCGAACACGACCACGGATTCGTTCACCGAGTAACCCAATACGGCCAACACCGCGGCCAATACGGAGAGTGAGAACTCCCATTGGAAGAAGGCGAAGAAGCCCAGGATGATGACCACGTCGTGCAAGTTAGCGATGATGGCGGCGAGGCCGAACTTCCATTCGAAGCGCACCCACAGATATCCCACGATACCCAGCGACACCAACAGCAAGGCCATCGCGCCGTTCTCAACCAGATCCTTGCCGACTTGAGGGCCGACGAACTCGACGCGGCGCAACTCGACGCTGGCATCTTGTGCGCGCAGCGCTTCCAACACGTTATCGGAAAGTTTCGCGCCGACCGTGTTCTGCTTGAGTGGCACTTGGATCAAGACGTCTTTGCTGGAGCCGAAGTTCTGCACCACGGAATCATGCAGGCCGATCTCTTCCAGTTTGCCGCGCACCTTATCCAAGTCAGCCGATTGTGAGTAGTGCACTTCCATCACGGTGCCACCGGTGAAGTCCACGCCGAAATTCAATCCCTTCGTCGCTAGAAAGAAAACGGCTAACAGGAACGTCACCAACGAGATGCTGGTGGTCACTTTCCCGTAGCTCATGAACGGGATGTCTTTTTTGATCTTGAAGAATTCCATGTCTTTACCCCTTAGCCGATCGAGACTTTGTTAAGTCGTGGCTTACGACCATAGAACAGATTGACCAGCGCACGCGACACCAGCACGGAGCTGAACATCGAGGTGATGATGCCCAAGCACAACACGACGGCGAAGCCTTTGATCGGACCAGAGCCGAACATGAACAAGGCGACACCGGCGATCAATGTAGTGATGTTGGAGTCAAGAATGGTGGCGAACGCATTCTCGTAACCGGTATGGATCGCCATCTGCGGCGGCACACCGTTGCGCAACTCTTCACGGATACGTTCGTTGATCAGCACGTTGGAGTCGATCGCCATACCCAAGGTCAACGCGATACCCGCCATCCCCGGCAAGGTGAGTGTGGCTTGCAACATGGAGAGCAAAGCCACCAGCAACAACAGGTTGGCCCCCAAGGCCAGTACCGAGATGGTGCCGAACATTAGGTAGTAAGCGATCATGAAGATAGCGATGGCGATGAAACCTATCTTGGTGGAGTCAAAGCCGCGTTGGATGTTGTCCGCACCCAAGCTAGGGCCGACGGTACGTTCTTCGATGATCTCCATCGGTGCGGCCAAGGCACCTGCGCGCAATAGCAAGGCGGTGTTCTGCGCTTCGCTGGTGCTCATCTGCCCGCTGATCTGCACACGACCGCCGCCGATCTCTTCACGGATCACAGGGGCCGTCACGATCTCGCCACGTCCTTTTTCGAACAGGATGATGGCCATGCGTTTACCCACGTTCTCACGGGTGGCTTCTTTGAATTTGCGCGCACCTACGGCATCCAAATTGATATGGACGGCAGGTTCGTTGTTGCGACTATCGAAACCGGGCTGCGCATCGTTGATGCGTTCACCGGTGAGGATGACACTCTTCTTGACCAGTACGGATGCGCCGTCTCGTTCTTTGAACACCTCGGTGCCAAAGGGAGCGATCGAACCCGCGCCCATCTGGTGTTCGTCATCGACCAGACGCACTTCCAACGTGGCGGTACGACCCAAGATGTCTTTCGCACGTGCGGTGTCTTGCACGCCGGGCAATTGCACCACAACGCGATCCACACCTTGTTGTTGGATGACGGGTTCAGCCACCCCCAACTCGTTCACACGGTTACGCAGGGTGACCAAGTTCTGTTGCACGGCGGACTCTTGGATACGTGTCTGCTCTTGCGGCTTGAGGGTGGAGACCAACACGTACTCCCCCGCGATCTCACGTGCGGTGAATTCCAAACCTTGGAAGCGTTGTTTCAGTTCCGCCTCGCCTTTGTTACGCGCATCGGCATCGCGGAACTTGGTGGTGATGACGTTACCTTCACGTGTCACGCCAGCGTAAGGGATGTTCGCCTCACGCAAGGTGCTACGGATGTCGCTAGAGGAGGACTCGATCGCCTTGTCCAACGCCGCCTTCATATCCACTTGCATGAGGAAGTGCACACCACCACGCAAGTCCAAGCCAAGGTACATCGGCAAGGCATTGAGACTGGTGAGCCATTCTGGCGAACGCGACAGCAGGTTGAGTGCGACGACATAGTCATCCCCCAGCGCTGCATGCAATGCGTCTTTCGCTTTGATCTGGCTATCCGTGTCTGCGAAACGTGCCTTCACACTCGTTGAATCGAGAGAAAGTATCTCTGGTTCAAGCTGTGCACTCTTCAACGTTTCTTCAACACGCTGCAAAAGGGCTGTGTCGGCCTTAAGGTGCGACCTGAGCGGTAACACTTGCACCGCAGGCGATTCCCCGTACAGGTTCGGCAAGGCATACACCAAGCCGGCGACGAGTGCGAACAGGATCAACAGGTATTTCCAGATCGGATAGTGATTCATTGCAGCACCTTGTTACAGCGTTATGAGGATTCGTGGATCAGAGCGCCTTGATGGTGCCCTTTGGCAATACGGTCTGGATCGCGAATTTTTGGTATTGAACGATGACGCCTGCAGCCACTTCGACTGCGACGTATTCTTCACCCACTTTTTCCACACGGCCCAATGCGCCGCCGCCGGTGACGACTTCATCACCCTTTTGCAGTGCGTCCATCATCGCCTTGTGCTCTTTGGCACGTTTTTGTTGTGGGCGCAGGATCAAGAAATAGAACACCGCCAACAATGCGATCAAAGGCAGGAATTCGAGGAAACCGCCGCCTGCGGGTGCTGCTGCGCCTTCTGCGTGTGCGTTGCTGATGAAGAATTCAGTGATCATTTAATTACTCTCCGATTATTGATGACAAAAAATGAAGGCGCGCATTCTAGCACGGATGATGTGACCGATTTGCTACGCCCAGTGGGACTCAGCGGCCTGCACGAGCTTGGTGGAACTCGGCTTGGAACTCAGCAAAACGCCCCGCCTCGATGGCGGCACGGATCTGCTGCATCAACTCTTGGTAGTAATGCAGGTTGTGGATGGTGTTGAGGCGCGCGCCCAATATCTCGCCCAATCGGTGCAGGTGATGCAGGTAGGCGCGGGTGAAGTTCTGGCAGGTGTAGCACTTGCATTGCGGGTCGAGTGGGCCAGTGTCCATACGGTATTGCGCGTTCTTGATGCGCACGTCACCAAAACGGGTGAACAGATGGCCGTTGCGTGCGTTACGCGT
>PNNY01000069.1 GCA_013824485.1 Sideroxydans sp. | reverse complement strand
TGTGGTGCGGTGTGCTTCAAGATGCGCAACATGTCTTCTTTGGGCTCACCCACCGATAAACCGCCGATGGCAAAACCGTCGAAGTCGATGTCTTTCAATCCCGCCAGTGATTCATCGCGCAGATGTTCGTGCATGCCGCCCTGCACGATGCCGAATAGGGCGTTGGGATTGCCTTCATGTGCTTTTTTGCTGCGCTCCGCCCAACTCAAACTGAGGCGCATGGACACACCAGCGACCTGCTCATCCGCCGGGTACGGCGTGCATTCGTCGAAGATCATCACGATGTCTGAGTTCAACACACGTTGGATGCGCATGGACTCTTCGGGGGAAAGGAAACATTTGTCGCCGTTCACGGGCGATCTGAATTCCACGCCACCACCAGTGATCTTGCGCAACTCACCCAGACTGAACACTTGGAAACCACCCGAGTCAGTGAGGATGGGGCCTTCCCAGTTCATGAACTTGTGCAGGCCACCATGCGCTTCGATGACCTCTAGCCCTGGGCGTAACCATAGATGGAAGGTGTTTCCCAAGACGATGTGCGCGTCGATGTCCTTCAATTCCTGCGGGGACATGGCTTTCACTGTGCCGTAGGTGCCCACAGGCATGAATGCAGGCGTCTCCACCTTGCCGTGCGCTAACTCGATCGTACCGCGACGTGCTGCACCGGATTGTTTGTGTAGTGTGAATCTCATAACTCTCTCTCAATCAACATCGCATCCCCATAACTGAAGAAACGATACTCGTTTTGCACCGCATGTTGATAGGCGGCGATCAACTTCTGCATCCCACCAAAGGCACACACCAACATCAACAGGGTGGAGCGCGGCAGATGGAAGTTGGTCAGCAGCACATCGATGACTTTGAAGCGGTAACCCGGCGTGATGAATATCTTCGTCTCACCCGAACCCGCCTTCAACTCGCCGCCTGCCGCCGCACTTTCCAATGCACGCAGGCTGGTCGTGCCCACTGAGACGACTCGCCCGCCTTTGGCTGTGGCTTGGCGGATGGCATCCACTGTCGCTTGTGGTACGGTGTAGCGCTCGCTATGCATGATGTGTTCTTCGACATTCTCCGCACGCACTGGCTGGAAGGTACCCGCCCCGACATGCAACGTCACATAGGCGATAACCACCCCTTTGGCACGCAAGGTATCCAGCATCGCCTCATCAAAATGTAGACCTGCCGTGGGTGCCGCTACCGCGCCCTGCTCTCTGGCGAACACAGTCTGATAACGCTCGTCATCCTCGGCCTCGGCGGCATGGGTGATGTAGGGCGGCAAAGGTAACTTTCCGTATTGCTCCAACACCGCCTCGACAGGTGCTTCGCAGGCGAAACGCAGGTGGAAGAACTCATCCTCACGCCCCAACACTTCGACGGTGACGGCCTCTGCCAACTCGAACGTACTACCCGGCTTGGGAGATTTGCTGGCTCTGACCTTAGCCAATACTTCATGCGCCCCCAAGATACGCTCGACCATCACTTCGATCAGCCCTCCTGTTGCCTTCTTACCGAACAAGCGCGCCTTCAGCACGCGTGTATCGTTGAGAATAAGGACATCATGTTCGTTCAGAAAATTGGGTAGGTCAAAGAAGGTCTTATCCTCCAACCCTGCTAGACCGACATGCAGCAAACGGCTGGCTCCACGCTGCTTAGGCGGGTGCTGGGCGATCAGTCGTTCAGGCAGTTCAAAGTCGAATTCCTCGGTACGCATGTCAGGCAAAAACGGTTGGTAAAAATAAAGGCGCGCATTGTAGTTGATGAACCAAGCTGTTTCGTGGATAATTCGCGCCCTTCCAAGACGTATCACCTGAATATTGGCTGACACGCATCGCAATAACACTCTTGCCGGGGTGATGGAACTGGTAGACGTGCTGGACTCAAAATCCAGTGCCTGAAAGGGCGTGGGGGTTCGATTCCCCCCCCCGGCACCAAACAACTCATATAATCCACTGCCGCTGTCAACGCAACCGATCAAGGTCGCGTTGCTGGGCACGACACCGAACAGTGTCATTCATCAACTTAACTCAATAACTGGAGTCCCACATGAAACTGTTGTCCACACTGATCGCTGCTGCACTCGTTGCTGTTTCTTTCTCCGCTTCCGCAGACAACCACGCAGCTGCTCCTGCTGCCGCCGCTCCAGCAGCCGCTGCTGCTCCAGCTAAGGCTGAAGAGCACAAACACGAAGCCAAGGAAGAGCACAACGACGCAGCCAAGGCTGAACGTAAAGCCAAGAAGGAAGCTGAAAAAGCAGCCAAGAAAGCTAAGAAAGACGCTGAAAAAGCGGCTAAAAAAGCTAAGAAAGAAAAGAAGGAAGAGCACGAAGATCATCACGATGACAAAGCTGCTGCACCAGCCGCTGCTAAGTAATCAAGTTGTATTCAGGAAAGGCAGGGGGAACCCTGCCTTTTTTATTTCGATTAAAATCTCACCATGATTTGGAAACCTCACGCCACCGTCGCCGCCGTCCTTGAACAAGACGGCAAGTTCTTACTGGTGGAAGAACATACCCCCCAAGGACTTCTATTCAATCAACCTGCTGGACATTGGGAAGCGAATGAATCGCTGGCCGCAGGTGCGATCAGGGAAGTCCTAGAAGAATCCGCCTACGACTTCGATCCCAAATTCCTCATCGGCGTATATCGCTGGCATTCGACCTCGTCGGACACGACCTATCTGCGCTTCGCTTTCGGCGGCAAGATACTTGCCCATCATCCCGAACGGGCGTTAGATAAAGGCATCGTGCGCGCCGTGTGGATGACGCTGGACGAGATACGCGCGACACAAGCGCGTCACCGTAGCCCGCTCATCCTGCGCTGCGTAGAAGACTACATCGCAGGCAAACGCTATCCGCTCGACTTGATCACTCACTATGCGTAAACAGCACATCGTCGTCGGGATGTCTGGTGGCGTGGATTCGGCCGTCACTGCACTGCTTCTGAAACAGCAAGGTTATGAAGTCACCGGCCTGTTCATGAAGAACTGGGAGGACGATGACGACAGCGAATATTGCTCCTCACGCCAAGACCTGATCGATGCCGTCTCGGTGGCGGACACCATCGGCGTGCCTATCGAGGCGGTGAATTTCGCCAAAGAATATAAAGACCGTGTGTTCAGTTATTTCCTGCGCGAGTACGAAGCAGGACGTACACCCAACCCTGACATCCTGTGCAACTCCGAGATCAAGTTCAAAGCATTCTTGGACCACGCCATCCGACTAGGCGCAGACAAGATCGCCACCGGGCATTACGCCAAGGTGCGCGAACAAGACGGTTCGTACCAGTTGCTCAAGGCGGATGACCACAGTAAAGACCAGAGTTATTTCTTGCATCGCTTGAATCAGCTTCAATTGTCCAAGTCGATGTTCCCGCTGGGCGACATCCCCAAATCCAAAGTGCGCGAGATCGCACACCAGCACAACCTTTCCAATGCCGCGAAGAAAGATAGCACCGGCATCTGTTTCATCGGTGAGCGCCCTTTCCGTGAGTTCTTGAACCGCTACCTCCCCACCAAGCCTGGCGACATGGTCACGCCCGAGGGCAAGGTCATGGGACAGCACATGGGGCTGTCGTTCTACACCTATGGTCAGCGCCAGGGCTTAGGCATCGGCGGCGGCAAAGAATCTAGTGGTGAACCTTGGTTCGTGGCTGGCAAGGACATGACGAACAATCGCCTGATAGTAGTGCAAGGACACGACCACCCTGCTCTACTCGATCCAGAATTAGATGCACTCGACATGCACTGGATTAGCGGACACGCCCCCGATGTCTCACGTGCTTTTGCCGCAAAAACACGCTATCGCCAACAGGATGCGGCTTGCCGCATCTCGATCACGTCCAACGACAGCGCCCATTTCACTTTCGATGAGGCGCAATGGGCGGTCACGCCGGGACAGTCTGTCGTTGCTTATGACGGCGATGTCTGCCTCGGTGGCGGCATCATCAAATAGTCATAAGGAAAACCATGTTCACTGAGTTCACCCCCGACATCATTCGTCTCCTCCTCGTATTGGCTGGGACGTTGCTCGCACACTTTTTGGTCGTCCGCGCTCTGAAGCGTGCCGAAGCTGCCTCCGCTCATACGGACAACATCTGGGACGACGCCCTCATCGCTGCCGCCAAGAAACCGCTTCCCGCACTGATCTGGCTGTCCGGGCTTTCGTTCGCCCTGCATCTGGTGCATCGCCAAACAGGTGAGCAATTGCTCGATTACCTGACGCCTGCACGCAACATCGGTTTCATCATCTGTGTGTCGTGGTTCTTGTTCAAGCTGATCCGCGAACTCGCAAACAATGCCATCGCGGCACGCCCTCTTGTCGACGGCGCCGAAGATCGCACGACAGTCGATGGCTTGAGCAAGATCGCACGTATCGTCGTAGTGGTGCTCGCGGCACTCATGATGATGCAGACTTTGGGATTCAGCATCTCCGGTGTGCTGGCATTTGGTGGTGTGGGTGGTATAGCGGTCGGCTTCGCCGCCAAAGATCTATTGGCGAACCTGTTCGGAGGGTTGATGGTGCACCTAGACCGACCGTTCAACATCGGTGACAAGATACGCTCACCAGACAGAGAGATCGAAGGAGCGATCGAACATATCGGTTGGCGTCAGACCACCATACGTGCCAATAATATGGCGCTACTCTATGTCCCCAACTCGCTATTCACTTCCATCGTGGTGGAAAATACTTCGCGCATCTCTCATCGCCGCATCGAAGAGGTCTTTGGCTTACGCTACGAAGACATCGGAAAAGTCTCTGACATAACATCGGAGATCGAACAGATGCTGAAGCAACATGCCGATATCGACCCCGAACAGACTGTGATCGTTGCCTTAGGAAAGATGGCAGAATCCTCGATCGACATCACGCTATTGGCCTTCACCAAGTCAGGCGCCCTGCAGGCTTATCACCAAACTAGGCAGGACGTGTTACTTAAGGTCTCCGACATCGTTACGCGCCAAGGTGCCGACTTCGCATTCCCAACGCGCACACTCATCACGCAGACTGCATAGAACTCAGGCTTCACGTAAAATGCACTCCTAAATTCTTTATTGGCTACGACACCATGACTCTTTCTGCCCTTACTGCCCTTTCACCTCTTGATGGCCGCTATCAAAGCAAGGTCGAATCCCTGCGCGGCTACTTCAGTGAATACGGTTTGATCCGTTATCGCTTGTTGAACGAGATCGAGTGGCTAAAAGCCTTGAGTGCCGAAGCGGGAATCAAAGAGCTGCCCCCATTCACAATTGGCACCATCGCTCAGCTCGATCAACTTGCTGCGCAATTCTCTGAGGCCGATGCAGAACAGATCAAAGCCATCGAGCGCCGCACTAACCACGATGTGAAAGCGATCGAATATTGGATGCGCGAAAAATTGGGAGAGAATCCTGAGACTTCAAAAGCGCTCGAGTTCATCCACTTCGCTTGCACCTCCGAAGACATCAACAACCTAAGCCACGCGATGATGCTCAACCACTCGCGTAAAGACGTGATGTTGACTGGTCTGCAATCCATCATCGATAAATTGCGTGACATCGCCCACCAACTGGCTGATGTACCTATGCTGTGCCGTACACACGGCCAGACTGCGACCCCCAGCACCATGGGTAAGGAGATCGCTAACGTGGTGCATAGGCTACGCCGCGCCCATACGCGCATCGCAGCCGTCGAGATCATGGGCAAGATCAATGGCGCGGTAGGCAACTACAACGCGCACCTTTCTGCGTACCCCGATGTGGACTGGGAAAGCTTCGCTAAACGCTTCGTCGAGGCACGAGGCATCGCCTTCAATCCCTACACTATTCAGATCGAGCCGCACGATTGCATGGCAGAACTGTATGACGCTTACGCTCGCGCCAACACTATCCTCATCGACTTGAACCGTGACATCTGGGGTTACATTTCACTCGGTTACTTCAAACAGAAAGTGGTCGCAGGCGAAGTCGGCTCGTCCACCATGCCACACAAGGTCAACCCGATCGACTTCGAGAACTCGGAAGGCAACTTGGGCTTGGCCAATGCGTTGTTGAAACATCTCTCGGAGAAACTGCCGGTCTCACGTTGGCAGCGCGACCTCACAGACTCCACCGTGTTGCGCAACATGGGCGTGGCGATGGGTTACACCTTACTGGCTTATGAATCCTGCTTGAAGGGGCTGAACAAGCTGGAAGCCAACCCTCAACGCTTGGCGGACGACTTGAACAATAGTTGGGAAGTATTGGCTGAACCGATCCAGACAGTGATGCGTCGTTATAACGTGCCTGATGCCTACGACAAACTGAAGGAGCTGACTCGCGGCAAAGGCGGTATCAATCGCGACAGCCTCGCCGCTTTCATCCAAACATTGGATATCCCTGAGAGCGAGAAACAACGTTTACAGGATCTGAGCCCCGAGACTTACCTAGGAAAAGCGGCAGAGTTGGCGAAACGTATCTGACGCTGCGTACACTCCAAAACAAAAGCCCGCATCAGCGGGCTTTTGTTTATTTACTACTCAGAAAAACTTAGTGGTGATGACCACCTTCGCCATGCACGTGACCATGCGTCAACTCTTCTGCGGAGGCCGCACGCACACCTGTGACAGTGCCAGAGAATACAAGTGACTTGCCAGCCAGTGGATGGTTACCATCGACCGTCACTTCATCGTCGGTCACTTCAGTGACGGTGTAGAGCATGAAGTCTTCGTCATCATCACCTTCTGCGCCGCCTTCGAACTGCATACCGACCGCGACTTCTTTTGGGAACATGTCACGTGGCTCTGCACGTACGAGTTCGTGTTCGTACTCACCGAACGCATCGTCAGGCTCCATGCTGACGGAGAATGTATCGCCGATGTTCTTGCCTTCCAAGGCCTCTTCCACAGTCGGGAAGATGCCATCATAACCACCATGCAGGTAGCTGATGGGATCGCCTGCTTTTTCGATCACGGTGCCGTCAGCGTCCGCGAGTTGATAGGTGAGCGAGACTACTGCGTTCTTTGCGATCTTCATTTCATTTCCTTTACCAGTTTAAGAATCTCTTGAGCATGTCCATGCGCATGCACGTCATATAGGGCATGACGTAACTTGCCCTGTTTGTCGATAATGAACGTAGAACGCAGGATGGACTGTTTCTTGTGACCATCGACTTCCTTGTCATACATCACGCCGTACTTCTTACACACGCGCGCTTCAGTATCGGACAACAACAATACAGAAAGGCCATGTTTGTCACGAAAGGAGGCATGACTGATGCAGTCGTCACGACTGATGCCGACCACGATAGCATCGTACTTGGCGAAATCTTCTTCATGGTCGCTGAACTCGTTCGCTTCCATGGTGCAACCAGGCGTGTCGTCCTTCGGGTAGAAGTAAAGCACCACGTTATGCTTACCTTGCTCTGAGGTTAGTTTGAATGACCCCATATCTGCATCGGGCAACTCAAAATGCGGCGCGTCGCTCCCAGCTTGTAGCGGTGTGTTTTGTAGTTGTGGCATGCCGTCCTCCTACCATGCATTCTATCCAATTTTGCTTGATCCACAGAGGCTGAATTTTCTTTTCAATGCTTGCCACAGGGCTATAATCTCGGTATGAAAAACACCCTACTTGGCGGACTCACTCCGCAACAATTCCTGCGCGACTACTGGCAAAAGAAACCTCTGCTCATCCGTCAGGCTGTGCCCGGATTCAAGGGGTTGCTCAATCCGCAAGGATTGATCGAACTGGCCTGCACTGAGGATGCTCAAGCGCGCCTCGTCACTCAAAAGAGTGGTAAGTTCGGCCTTCAGCATTCACCTTTCACACCCGACGATTTCAAAGGCTTCGGCAAAGCCAAGTGGTCGGTATTGGTGCAAGGGGTGAATCACTTTTTGCCCGAAGCGACTGAACTGATCAAACGCTTCAATTTCATCCCGCATGCTCGACTTGATGACCTGATGGTGAGCTATGCCCCCAAAGGCGGCGGTGTCGGCCCACACTTCGACATCTACGATGTGTTCCTGCTCCAAGGCCACGGCCACCGCCGCTGGCAGATCTCCACGCAAGCTGATCAGACGCTGATCGAAGGCGCACCACTGCGCATCTTGAAAGACTTCAAAGTCGAACAAGAGTGGATCTTGGAACCGGGTGACATGCTGTATCTGCCGCCCCAATGTGCACACAACGGCATCGCCGAAGATGATTGCATGACCTACTCCATCGGCTTCCGCACACCGTGGTATCAAGAGTTGGCCGAACAGTTCTTGGTCTACCTGCAAGACCGTATCGAAATCAAAGGCACTTATGCCGACCCTGATTTGAAGCTACAAAAACATCCGTCCGAGATCGGCCCGGATATGCTCAAACAGGTTGCCGATACCATCCGCAAAGTGAAGTGGGACGACGAAGATGTGGCGAACTTCTTAGGCTGCTACCTCTCCGAACCCAAATCGCACATCTTCTTCGATACGCCGAGCAAACCTTTATCAGAGACGAAATTCGCACAAGCCGTAGAGAAATCTGGCGTGACACTCGATCTAAAGACTCAGATGCAATGCTATGGCAATACGGTATTCATCAATGGGGATGCTTGCACAGTTAGCAAAGCTGATTATCGAGAGTTACGTGAATTGGCCGATACACGAGCGTTTCCCGCTGGCACAAAACTCAGTACTGGCAACATCGCTTTTCTTTATGAATGGTATCTGGACGGATTCTTGGCACCCACACGGAGGCGCTGATCATGAGTGAAGATTCGCTGCAGCACACCCTATTCGATGGCGTAACCGACTACATTGCCGCACTCGATACTGTCTGCGCTTCGGCACGACGTTCTTTGAACATCTTCGAGAAAGACTTCTCTGATATTGGCTTCAATTCAGAAGCTCGGTATGACGTACTAAGACACTTCCTACTAGCAAGCACCAATAACCGCTTACAGTTTTTGACTCACGACCCTCAGCATCTAGTTCGCTATTGCCCACGCATGATGATGTTGTTGCGCGAATTCAGCCACAGCATGGAGATATTTCAAACTCCCGCGCACATGAAAGGTGTCACTGAACCTTTTGCGGTCGCCGACAATTCCAACTATGTTCGCCGCTATCACTTCGATGATGCACGTGGATTGCTGGCCAAGAACGACCCCGAAGGCGCTCGTCTGCTCAACTCGCGCTTCCAAGAGATGTGGCTCGCATCACATCTGGGTGCAACCCCAACCAGATTAGGCCTTTAACACCTAGCTTTTTTTGTGGGAGTTGTTAGAATACCGCGCCCTTTGTAGTAGGGAGGTTGCTGCGAAGGTTCTGGTGCCTCTTAAAAATTGGCTTTTTGTGTTTGTTTTTTATCGATAGGAAATAAAATGAAATCTGCTTTGATCGCTGTTCTGGTTGCTCTGTCTCTCGTTGCTTGTGGCGAAAAGGCTGCTGACGTTTCCGCTGTTGCAGCTTCTGCTGCTGCCGCTGCTCCAACTGTTGCTGAAGCTGCTTCTGGCGTTGCTGCTGCTGCTTCCAGCGTTGCTGGCGCTGCTGCTGACGTTGCCGCTGCTGCTAAGAAGTAATCAATACTTCTGCCGCAATAAAAAGCCGACTTAGGTCGGCTTTTTTACGTCTTTCGATTGGTCAGACAACCTCTCTCCAATCTAATCCCAACTGCTGGTCTGCTACGGCCACCCAATCCTCCGCACATCCCAATACCCCACTCAATGCAGCGACTGCCAAGGCTGGCAAGTTATTCTGCTGACTCAGATGTGCCGCCACGATGTGCTGTAATCGGCTGTTATCCAAGTGCGATAACAAGGAAGCTGCTTGTTCGTTGTTCAGGTGGCCAAAGCGACCTCCTACTCGTTGTTTTAGGCTTGCTGGATAACGTCCGTTACGCAGCATTTCCTCATCGTGATTACATTCCAAGATAATGGCATGACATCCAGAAAGTGCAGCTTCCACATGTGGCGTGGGATGGCCTGTATCGGTCAGAACTCCCAACCGAAGCGAGCCATCATCAAATACGTATTGGACAGGCTCGCCTGCATCATGCGGAACGAGAAATGGTTTTACTTGGATCTCGCCCACGGAAAATGAAGCATGGGGGTTGATCTCGGTGACAGCGATATCGGAAAAGTCCGCATGCTGGAAACGGAACGTGCCATGTGTCATCCAAACAGGGAGCTTGAATTTGCGCGCCAATCTGGCAACACCAGCGATGTGATCGCTGTGTTCGTGTGTGACTAGGATGCCATCGAGTTGTTCTGCTTGCAGCCCGAGACGGGCCAGACGAGTGACGGTCTCACTGACGGAGAAACCGCAATCCATCAGTAACGTTGTGGAGCCTACTTGAACGACGAGCGCATTGCCTTCGCTACCACTGCCTAATAGTGCAAAGCGCATCACCGCAGATTACTTCTCCAAATTCTGGAATACAGCATCGAGCACGCGTGACGCTTCTTTGCCATTCAAATCATTACCTTCTTTGACGGTCACATCGCTCACACCATTAGCCTCATGCATCAATACTTGGACGTCAGCGACTTTCTTATCTTTGGATACGTTCTTCAAGAAATAGATGCCCTTGCTTCTA
>PNNY01000068.1 GCA_013824485.1 Sideroxydans sp. | reverse complement strand
AAGAATTCAAACAGCGTCTGCTGCAACTCAACGATCAGCGTATCACCAAAGACGGCGTGGTCGTCATCAAGGCGCAGGAATTCCGCAATCAAGAACAGAACCGTAACGAGGCACTGCGTCGTTTGAAGGCGATGTTGCTCTCGGTGGCGACAAAACCCAAACCGCGTGTCGCCACCAAGCCGACACGCAGTTCGCAAAAGAAACGTTTGGAAAGTAAGACCATGCGCGCAACGACGAAATCGTTGCGCGGCAGGGTGACGGAGTAACACATGGCCATCAAAGCAACCATCTTCAAAGCCAATCTGCAGATTGCAGATATGGAGCGTTACTACTACAAAGACCATCAAGTGACTTTGGCGCGTCATCCCTCGGAGACGGACGAGCGCATGATGGTGCGTCTGCTGGCATTTTGTATCCATGCCCACGAGTATCTGGAATTCGGTCAGGGCATGACCAACGATGAAGAAGCGGATGTGTGGCAAAAAGACCTGACAGGCTCTATCGACCTGTGGATCGACGTCGGCATCCCCGATGAGAAGCTCATTCGTAAAGCCTGTGGTCGTTCAAGGCAGGTGGTGGTGTATGCCTATGGTGGCCGCGTCGCAGACATGTGGTTCGACAAAGACCGTGCTCAGTTCGAACGCCAGAAGAACTTGACCATCATCAATCTCCCTGTCGAAACGACCAAAGAACTCGCCAAATTAGCTCAGCGCACGATGAATCTGCAGTGCATCATCCAAGATGGACAGGTGTGGGTGAGTGATGGGGCTGCGAGTGTGCAGGTGGAACGAGTGACTCTTAAGCCTGCAGGCTGAAAGATTTCAGTTAAGAGTTGAACTCAAACTGGGAGATGAGTAGGTGGTGGTCTGAAGCCTGAGTTGGGATCACATCGTGATCAACCAGCTTCAACTGCCTATCAAAAAAGATGTGATCCAGCACGTAAGGCATGCGACGCCATGTGACATCCTTGGTCTGGGCTGTCCTGAAACCTTCTTGCGCATATTGGTCGACCAATGCCGAGTGATTGCTGACGTTGAAGTCTCCACCGAGTATCGTAGGGATGCGCGACTTCTTCAGTTGTTGCAACACCAACTGGCGTTGCTCCGAATGTATTTTGCTACTGGCCTTGAGCATGAAGAAGGCGAGCAGGTGTGTGTCGTAGAGTTGCACCTCGTGACCGTGAATGGTGGTTTTGGCACCGATGAGGAGGCGATCGGTCGGCGTCTTCGTCTCGCCGAAGAAATCGAACTCGATCTCGGGGGAGGGAAGCTCTAGTCTGAACTGATCGTACAGGGGCGTCTTAGACAAGATCGCTAGGCCGATGCCAAACGGTAACTCACGCGCATCCGATTTGGGATAAGAGAAATAGCCGTGATAGTCAGGTAAAGCTTGCCTGATCTGCGTGAAATTGGGCGGTGGTTCGACTTGCTTGCCATTGGGTAGGGCGTGCTCTACTTCTTGCAGCAATACGACATCAGCGTTCAGGCGTTTGATTTCGGCGATGGTCAGCTGCAGATCGATAGGCGCGCCGTCAGGGTTGGTTTCATCCCAACCCTGGCCGAACTGCATATTGAACTGGAGGACCGTGAATTTACCCATGAACGCTTTGGCTCGTATGTTTTGTTGCAACTCTATAGAAACAACTAATAAGAATCAAGGAAACAGCAAGTCTTCCCTGATTCACGCAGTGCCTTTCAAATACTGCTGCCGCCGCCTCTCGGGGAAGCGCTCGATGGCGTAGCGCAACATGGTGCGCGGCATGCTGTGGTAATGCTTTAGCAAGAAGGTCTCTTCCGTCTCAAGGTCGCGCTTGCCGACCTCACGTAGCATCCATCCCACTGCTTTGTGCATCAAGTCGTGCTCGTCATGAAACAAGGTCTCCGCGATACGCAGGGTGTCGTCGAAGTCGTTGTTGCGAATGAAATAGAACGTGGAGATGATGGCGATGCGGCGTTCCCATAGCGAAGAGGATCTCGCCATGCGGTGTAGTACCTTGCGTGGTCGAGTCGTTAGATGACGACCGACGATGTGAGGTGCGGAAACATCCACGAGGTCCCAATTGTTGATGTGCGCAGTGTTGGCGAGATAAAGATCGAATGCGTCGCCCCGTTCTTTCTCAGTAGCGCGTTCGTAGAATTGCATGAGTAACAGCAAGGCGAATAGGCGCTCTTCGTGGAACTTGGAATGCAATAACGTTGTGATGGCGGCCAGGTCAGCATCGCGATGTTGCTTCGCCAATGCGCGCAGTGGTGGCACTTTGATGCCCATGAACACATCGCCTTCGCCGTATTGCCCGACGCCTGTCTTGAAGAAACGTTGCTGGAGAACAGCAAGCTCGGGGGAGGCTAAGGCGCGCAGTTCGGCACTGAGAAGAGCTGCGCGTTTCATGATCTATCGACGTTTGCCGAGCAACGAACCGAGTACGCCGCGCACGATCTGCCTGCCGACTTCCGAGCCGACGGTACGAACGACTGTCTTCACCAAAGTCTCTCCCACACTTTGGCGGCGTGTCGATGTGCCACTGGTGCCACTACCGAAGATGCCACCTAGCATGCCGCCGATCCCACTATTCGCAGATTCTTTTTCTTCCGCTGCTGCAGTAACCTCAGCTTGTTTCTCTTCAGCACGCCCTTTGAGTTTTTCGTAAGCCGATTCGCGATCCACTTCTTTTTCGTAATGCCCAGCGATGAGTGATCTTGATCTGATGGCACTGCGTTCTTCCGGTGTGATCGGGCCGATCTGCGCTTGCGGCGGCACGATGAGTGCACGCTCTACGATGGTAGGGCGACCTTTCTCATCCAACAAAGAGATCAAGGCTTCGCCTACGCCTAGCTCAGTGATGACCGTTTCTTCATCTAATTCTGGGTTGTCGCGCATGGTCTCGGCAGCGGCACGTACAGCTTTCTGGTCACGTGCAGAGAAGGCGCGCAAAGCGTGTTGAATGCGGTTGCCCAACTGACCCAGAATCTTGTCGGGTACGTCGGCTGGATTCTGTGTGATGAAGTAGACGCCTACTCCCTTGGAACGAATCAGGCGCACGACCTGTTCGATCTTGTCGACCAATGCCGTCGGTGCATCACTGAACAGCAAGTGCGCTTCGTCGAAGAAGAATACCAATTTTGGTTTTTCCAGATCACCCGCCTCAGGCAGGTTCTCGAATAGCTCCGACAGCATCCACAACAGCATGGTCGAATACACCTTGGGCGATTGCATCAGCTTGTCGGCAGCGAGGATGTTCACCATGCCCGCTCCTTTGCTGTCGGTCTGCATCAGGTCGTCGATGTTGAGCATCGGCTCACCGAAGAACTTCTCCGCACCTTGGTTCTCCAGTTCCAACAGGCCGCGTTGGATCGCGCCGATGCTGGCGGTAGAGACGTTACCGTATTCGGTGGTGAAGTCTTTGGCGTTGTCGCCAACGTGTTGCACCATCGCACGCAGGTCTTTGAAGTCCAGCAGCAGCATGCCGCTGTCATCGGCGATCTTGAAGATCAGCGTCATCACGCCCTGTTGCACATCATTCAGATTCAACATGCGTCCCAACAACAACGGCCCCATGTCGGAGATCGTCGCGCGTACGGGATGCCCCATCTCTCCGAACACATCCCAGAATGTCACTGGGTAGGCGCGATGTTCGAAGCCTTCCAATTTCAACTGTTCCACCCGTGCTTGGACTTTGGCATTTCCGCCGCCGATCTTGGCTAAGCCAGAAAGGTCACCTTTGATGTCGGACATGAACACAGGAACGCCGATGCGGCTGAAGCTTTCCGCCAAAGATTGCAGCGTCACCGTCTTGCCCGTACCTGTAGCCCCCGTTATGAGGCCGTGGCGGTTCGCCATGTGCGGCAGAAGGCCGAGTTCCATTTTTTCGTTCTTGGCGATGAGCATTGGAGCGAGCATGCGGGTTCCTTTTAGGCTATTGATTATTGGGGTTTTTAGCGGTGCGAGGATAACAGCCGCGCCGTCCTGTTTCAATCCTGAATCTAGGGATTTCAAAGAAGAATGAAAAATATACTAAAGGAAGTCAAAGTGGTGCCGATAAGTGGTTTGAAGACAAGTTGTAGAGTGTCTGTAGACCGAAAGGAGGCCGAAAATGGCAGTCAGTGGTGTGAATTCAGGCAGTAACTACGTCTCGCAGGTGCAACCCCAGCCACAGACGTATGTAGAAAGAGCGAAAGAGAAACCGAGTGGCAATGGCCAAGAAGGTGGTGTCAAGAGTGTTCCTGCACCGCAAGAAGCACCAAAGCCAACTGTGAATACGCAAGGTCAGACAGTCGGTTCGGTCATCAATGTAAAAGCGTGACGATTAGACAGTCGAAAAATAGGGTGCGGTCGAGTAGACCGCGCCCTTTTCATTGATGGCTACACGCTATCGCTTTCAGACCCCAGCGTTTTCCGCCTGTACGTCTGCGAAGTAACTGGAGCGCACCATCGGTCCACAAGCGGCGTGTGAGAAGCCCATCTCTTTGGCGGCATCCTCGAACATCTTGAAAGCTTCTGGCGTAACGTAGCGCAATACAGGTAGATGCCCATCGGATGGTTGTAGATATTGTCCCAAGGTCAGCATCTCGACATCGTGGGCACGCAGGTCGCGCATTACTTGCAACACTTCTTCGTCGGTCTCACCCAAGCCCAACATCAGGCCAGACTTAGTCATCACGTGAGGGAAGCGAGCTTTGAAGTCTTTGAGCAATTTGAGTGAGTGTGTGTAATCCGCACCCGGTCTAGCCAAGGTGTACAGGCGCGGTACGGTCTCTAGGTTGTGGTTCAACACATCGGGCAGGCTGGGGGCCATCGCATCAAGAGCGATATCGAGACGGCCACGGAAATCAGGAACCAGCGTCTCCAGTTTGGTATTGGGCGACGAGGCACGGATGGCGGTGAGGCAATCGGTGAAATGCTGCGCGCCACCATCGCGCAAATCGTCTCTATCCACGCTGGTGATGACCACGTATTTGAGATTGAGTAAGCCGATGGAATGCGCGAGTTGCTTGGGTTCGTTCACATCGGGCGGGAGTGGTTTGCCGTGTGCCACATCGCAGAAAGGACAACGACGAGTGCACACGTCGCCTAAGATCATGAAGGTTGCCGTTCCTTTGCCGAAACATTCGCCGATGTTAGGGCAGGAGGCTTCCTCGCACACGGTGTGTAAGTTGTGCTCACGCAGCATGCGCTTCACATCGTGGTAACCCTGACCGCTACCGGATTTGACGCGGATCCATTCGGGTTTGCGCAGGCGCTGTTGCAGGGGGACGATCTTGATGGGATTGCGCGCCGTTTTGGCCGCGCCCGTTTGTTTGTGGGTGTCGTTCATAGGCGCGAATTGTAAAGCATTAGGAATACCCAAGCATAAAGCTATGGTATATTTCTGCCTGTGGTTATTGCACTTAAGACCCACCCGATTCATTGACTAGGAGAAACACATGGAACACCAACTGCCAGCCCTACCTTACGCTAAAGACGCACTCGCGCCGCACATGTCTGCTGAGACATTCGATTACCACTACGCCAAGCATCATCAGGCTTATGTCACCAACCTGAACAACCTGATCAAAGGGACTGAGTACGAGAACCTTGATCTGGAAGCCATCGTGAAAAAGGCTCCTGCTGGCGGCATCTACAACAACTCCGCTCAAGTATGGAACCACACATTCTTCTGGAATTGCATGAAGCCAAACGGCGGCGGCGCTCCAACCGGTGCGTTGGCTGATGCCATCACCAAGAAGTGGGGCAGCGTCGATGATTTCAAAAAGGCGTTCCAAACTTCCGCAGTCGGCAACTTCGGTTCTGGCTGGACATGGCTGGTTAAGAAGGCGGACGGTTCTTTGGATATCGTCAACATGGGCGCAGCGGGTACACCACTGACCACTGGCGACAAAGCACTGTTGTGCGTTGACGTATGGGAACACGCTTACTACATCGACTACCGCAATATGCGTCCTAAGTTCGTTGAGACATTCCTTGCGAGCTTGGTGAACTGGGATTTCGCCGCGAAGAACTTCGCTTAAGAGATTTACGTTCGCATCAAACTAGCCCAGCCTTGTGCTGGGCTTTTTATTATTCTGAAGCGCCTGACTGTTAAAATCCGCCCATGAACAATCGCCTACTCTCTCTTACTAGCCGCCTGCGTTTCGCTTTCGAGGCATTCACTGAATTCCTTGCACGCGTGTGGAAGCGCAGTTTCTATTTCTATCTCGCGGGTGTCTTCTCAGTGTTCGCGGTGTTGGATACTACGGTGTTGCATATCACCAGTGAGATGCGCACGGCCGCGTTCGATGCCATGGTGCGTTATCGCATCTCACCGCCTAAGCCTGATCCAGATATCGTCATCGTGGACATCAATGAGGCGAGTCTGGCTGCGCTGTCTAAGGATTACGGGCGTTGGCCTTGGCCTCGTCAGGTGTTGGGCGAGTTCGTGGAGAATATCGAGAAGCAACAGCCGAAAGCGGTGGTGTTCGACATCCTGTTCAGTGATGCGGATATCTACAACTCAGATAGCGATGCCTATTTCGATGCGGCTATCGCATCAGCCAACAATATCTACTTCCCTATGTTGCGCCTCGATCAAAGTGCAGATGCGCTAAGTCAGATCAAGGTCGCGCAGATACCGGGTGTGCTGCCGATGGAGGATGAAGAGCCGCAGAAGGATGCGACGCTCGCGGTCATCTTGCCGCACTTCCAAGCCGCCATCGAGAGTGGTCGCCTAGGTACACACAACGTGGTGCTGGATAGTGACGGCGTGGTGCGCAAATATCCGGTGTACATCCCGAGTTACGGTTGGAAAGTGCCTTCGCTACCCTCACGCATCGGTAAAGACTTGGGCTGGCCAGAACCTTCTACCGAGCAGATATTGCTCAACTGGCGCGGCAAGCCGTTCAGCTACCACTATGTGAGCTTCTCTGATGTCTATACGGACATGGGCAGCAAGAACAAGCAGCGTGCGCAGGACGAGTTCAAAGACAAGATCGTCATCATCGGTTCCACTGCGCCAGGTCTGTTCGATCTGCGCGCTACGCCGATGGCTAAAATGCATCCTGGAGTGGAAGTGTTGGCGACCGCGATCGACAACAACAAGCATGGCGATTCGCTGCGCTTCCCAGAAGGCCGCATCTGGTATCTGCTCATCACCTTGGCGCTCATTTGGGGAACGGCATGGGCGTTCTATCGCGAGGATGGGCGTGCCAATATCGACAAGCTGTTCGGCCTGTCGCAGATCATCTTGATCGGCTTCTCCTTCGCCAGCATCAACTTCTCCAACACCTACATCAACTTGGCTGGGCCGGTGGTGTTGGGTATCGCTTACTTCTCTCTGGCACGTCTGTATGCCAATGCGACAGGTAAGGCGCTGGAGCAGAACATGGTGCGCGCGGCGACGGCGCGTCAGGGCGATGTGCAGGCGACGCTTCTACTCATCCGCTTCGACACTAAGCTCAATGTGATCCCCGATGCGATGTTGGAAAAGATCCGCCTCGGTTTGAAGCGCATCGGTTCGCCACAAAAGAGTGTGGAGATATTGAGTGGATCGCAGAAGGGCTTGTGGGGATTGTTCGAGAAGACCATCGCCATCTCGTGGGCGGCGGACTTAGAAGACGCGGAGATGTGTGCGGCGATACAAGCGGATGTCGAGACGGTACTTCAGGGTACGCCAAAGCTACTTTCGAGATTTGTTTTGCATGTGAATGGTGCGACGAGTCATGTTGTGCATCAAGGCAATATGCACGGTGGCGAGCAAGCGGCACAAGGTTGGCGATTGTTGTTTGCCGAGGCATTGATGAAGTGGGATGACGAGGGGAAACGTAATGAGCAAGCATAATGGATGGTTAATGGCGCTGATGGTGTGCGTTGCGATGCACAGCGGTATCGCTATAGCGGGTGAATCCGGGACGATGTCGAAAGCCGATGACATGAAGGTCGAACCTTTCCGTGATGCGAAATCGGTGAAGGCACTCGCTGTAGGAGAAAAGCTGGACATCCTCAGCAAACAAGGCGGCTGGTTCAAAGTGAAAGCAGGCAAAGCGACGGGTTGGGTGCACATGCTGAGCGTGCGTAAAGGCGACGCTAAGAAGGGGGCAGACAATGCATCTGGATTGTTGGCGCTTTCATCGGGCCGAGCAGGAACAGGCAAGGTCGTAGCAACGACGGGGGTGCGCGGTTTGAACGAAGAAGAACTGAAAGCGGCGACCTTTAACGAAGCAGAATTGAAACGTGCGGAAGCCAATGCATCGAGTAAGGCAGATTCGGCGGCATTCGCTAAACAGGGCAAGCTGGTCGCACGCTCGTTCGACTACTTGCCAGCGAAGTGAGGAGAGACGACATGAAAAGATCAGTACAAATATTGTTGTCCTCATTGTGTTTGGTATCTGCCAGTGCAGGCGCATTCGATCTGGGGGAGTTGAAGAGCAAAGCCGATGCGGCTAAAGCCAAGATCGATGCGACCAAAGCATCTATTCCTCCGGTTAATCCTAAGCTTGCCGAAGCTGTGAAGGAGATAAAAGGGCCGAGCGAGAGTGAAGAGATCGCCATTGGTCGGCAGATCGCAGGCAATCTGTTGGGGGCTGCGCCTCTGGTGAAAGACGACAAGTTGCAGAAGTATGTGAACCGTATCGGGCGCTGGGTGGCTACGCAGAGCGAGCGTCCCGATCTGCCTTGGCATTTCGGTGTCATCCAATCGGAAGACATGAATGCCTTCGCGGCACCAGGCGGTTACATCTTCATTACGTTGGGGCTGTATCGCACCTTTCAAAGTGAAGCCGATCTGGCGGGTGTGCTGGGGCATGAGGTCGGACACGTCATCCGTCAGCATCATCTGAAGATATTGCAACAGAGCAAGCTTGTCGATGCGGGTAGTAAGGCGTTATCGAAATCGGTCGGCGGTAATGACAAGGTGCAGCAACTCATTGGTAGCGGTGCAGAGATCGTTGCACGTGGCTTGGACAAAGATGCCGAGTTCGAGGCGGACCGTATCGGTGTCGTGTTGGCGACCCGTGCGGGCTACGATGCCTATGGCTTACCTAGTGTGTTGCAACAGATCGGTCACGCGTCTAAAGACGACAACCGTGCCGCACTGTTGTTCAAGACGCATCCACTTCCTGAAGATAGGTTGAATAAACTCGACGGGGCGATGGGTGATCGTTTCGATCGTGTCAAAGGGCTGACGCTTGAGAAAAGATTGGTCAAGCTGAAGAAGTAGCGCTATCGAGCTTGACTGAGATTGAGCACCCACTCAAAACGCGACGTGAATTTACTGTCGCGTTTTTCAG
The DNA here is from genome assembly GCA_013824485.1 of Sideroxydans sp. Taxonomy (GTDB): domain Bacteria; phylum Pseudomonadota; class Gammaproteobacteria; order Burkholderiales; family Gallionellaceae; genus Sideroxyarcus. The sequence continues at coordinate 1,393 of PNNY01000068.1, read as the reverse complement.
CTGGATCTGATCAATGTGAAGATTCGCACTTGCCGCCAATCCGTTTGCCGCTATAGCTCATTTTCATATTCATGCTTTCGCCATTGGATGTGCCTGTGAACTGTATTTTTCCTTGGTAGCCATTTGCGCTTGTAGTTTGCTCTCCGATGCCTGTCATGACTTCTCCATCATGATCACAACGAGCTTTCCATGTTGTCTTATTCCCTGAGATTTTGACGCTGCTCATTTTGCAGTCTTTGTCACCAGAGCTCTGGGAGGGATCACTCTCGCTGCCTTGGGTAATACAGATTTTGTGCGTCATCTCAGGCATAGAAAATGGCATGCCTTCCATTTCCATTTTATTGCGAACTTCCCAGTATTCACCCGGCGCTGAAAATGCTGAAGCACTGAAAAGGATGGCGAGGAAGGTTAGGGGGGCAAGTGTTTTGATCATGATTTTCCCTTAGTGATGGATTGGAGTTGATTTGCGACAAAAGACGGGAAGATTCTTTGCCTTCACAGACAGTCCGTCAAGCTTTGAATGTAGGAACTTGCTGGGCGCTCGGGTATCATGCGCATCCCATTGAAAGCCTGACCCTTTTCGCCATGAATCCGACACTTGTTTTCGACATCGAAACCATCCCCGACATCACGGGGTTACGAGCCTTGTATGCACTCGACAGCGCAGTGGACGATAACGAAGTGGCCGAAGTTGCTTTCCAAATGCGCCGTCAGAAGACGGGTAGTGATTTTCTGCCGCATCACTTGCAACGTGTCGCTGCCATCTCCTGTGTGTTGCGCGAGGGCGACAACTTCAAGGTGTGGTCGCTGGGCGAGATGGGTGAGGACGAAGGTAGCATCATCCAGCGCTTCTTCGACGGTATCGAGAAATACACGCCACAGATCGTCAGTTGGAATGGAAGCGGCTTCGACCTGCCCGTATTGCACTATCGCGGTTTGATTCATGGTATCCAATCACCACGCTATTGGGATCAGGGCGAGGACGACAAGGACTTCAAGTGGAACAACTACATCAGTCGTTATCACTCGCGCCATCTGGACTTGATGGACTTGCTGGCGATGTACACCGGGCGCGCCAATGCGCCGCTGGATGAGTTGGCGAAACTCATCGGCTTTCCCGGCAAATTGGGCATGGATGGTAGCAAGGTGTGGGACGCGTATCAGCAGGGCAAGTTGGCTGAGATACGCAACTACTGCGAGACCGATGTGGTGAACACATGGCTGGTGTTCGCGCGCTTCCAATTGATGCGCGGACAGTTCACCAAGGCGCGGTACGAGCAAGAGATCGAGTTGGTGCGCAGCACTTTGAGTAAATCCTCTGAAGCGCATTGGGCGGAATATCTGGCAGCTTGGAACAAAGCTTAGATGTTGCGTAACGTCTGGTTGGCGCTCG
>PNNY01000067.1 GCA_013824485.1 Sideroxydans sp. | reverse complement strand
AGGCGCCAGTGTCGGTGGCTTTGCTCAAGGGGCGCTCCAACTATGTGTGTCACTACCATTTGGAGTTGGCGCAATCGAACGGTTTGTTCAAGACGCGCGAGGATGTGAAGCATCTGGCGAAGATCGTGAACTACGCCAAGGTGTCGCAGAGCGGTGACAAGAGCGGGTTGGCGGATGTGCCGGAGAACGCGCCCATCTGGTTCAACGTGACTTCGACGCGCGACAACTGTCTGGGGCAGGAATGTCCGCAACATGAAGAATGTTTCGTGCTCAAGGCGCGCAAGGAAGCGATGGAGGCGGATGTCATCGTGGTGAACCATCACCTGTTCTTTGCCGATGTGATGCTGCGTGATGAGGGCGTGGCGGAGCTGCTGCCCGCTTGTAACACGGTCATCTTCGACGAGGCACATCAGCTACCTGAGACGGCGAGCCTGTTCTTCGGCGAGAGTCTCTCCACTTCGCAGTTGTTCGACCTGTCGCAAGACACGCGCATCGAGGCACTGACCAACGCCAAGGATTTCGCGGCGTTGCCGGTGGCATGTGACGAATTGGACAAGGCAGCGCGCGATCTGCGCTTGGTGTTCAAGAAGGAAGGGCGCATGGCGGCGGATGCGACGCAGGGCTTCAAAGATTTCGCGCCTGCGCTGGATAAGTTGAGCGAAAAGTTGAAGAACCTCACAGGGCTGTTGGAGAAGCAGGCGGAGCGCAGTGAGGGGTTGGAGAGTTGCTGGCAGCGGGCGTTGGCGTTGGTGGCGATGTTGAAGGTGTGGCGGGCGGAACAACCAACAGGCGGTGCGATTAGCGCTGGCAGCGGGCAAGTGGTGGGGACTCAACAACCCTCACCCCAGCCCTCTCCCGCCAGCGGGCGAGGGAGTATTGCTGCGGGGAGTGGAGTGGTGCGCTGGCTAGAAGTCTTCCACCACTCCATCCAACTCAACACCACGCCGCTCTCCATCGCGGACATCTTCGCCAAGCAGATCAGCGGCCATCCGCGCGCGTGGATATTCACTTCGGCGACGCTGGCGGTGAAGCAGAATTTCGCACACTACCAAGCCGAGATGGGTTTGTTGGATGCGCGCACAGCCTGCTGGGATAGCCCGTTCAACTACCAAGAGCAGGCGTTGTTGTATGTGCCGAATGGTCTGCCGGAGCCGAACAGCGAGGGTTACACCGATGCGGTGGTGCAGGCGGCGTTGCCGCTCATCGAGGCGAGCAAGGGCAGGGCGTTCCTGCTGTTCACCAGTCTGCGTGCGATGCAGCGTGCCTACGAGATATTGCAAGCCGAGTTCGACCGCAAGAATCTGAAATATCCGCTGATGATGCAAGGCGAAGGTTCACGCAACGAGTTGTTGTCGCGCTTCCGCGAACACGGCAATGCGGTGTTGCTTGGCAGTCAGTCGTTCTGGGAGGGCGTGGATGTGCGCGGTGAGGCGCTGTCATTAGTCATCATCGACAAGCTACCGTTCGCTCCACCCGACGATCCAGTGTTGGCGGCACGCATCGCTGAGATGAACAAACAAGGCCGCAACGCCTTCATGGAATTCCAGTTGCCGCGCACCATCATCAACCTCAAGCAGGGAGCGGGGCGTTTGATTCGCGATGAGAACGATAAAGGCGTGCTGATGATCTGCGACCCGCGCCTCATCTCCAAGCACTACGGCAAGCGCATCTGGCAGAGCCTGCCGCCATTCAAGCGCACGCGCGACGAAGCGGAGGCGGTCAACTTTTTCCACAACTTGCCGATATAGCTACAGTAAGCCTTGGGCTTGGCTGATAGACTGACCGCGTTCCCCTTGCGGTGATTGAGTGAGTGAATATCGATGGGTGTCATGCGTACTTTCTTCGATGAGCTGCGATTCCATATAGACGAACGCAATCTCGCTGTTCGTGTAGAGCAGTTACGCACGCGATTGAGGTTGTATCCCGCAATGTTGGCTGGACAGATGTTGGTCGAGCCGTTCTTTGTGTGGTTGATGTGGGACATAGCCGATCAGCAACATCTATTGCTGTGGATTGCATGTGCCTATCTGTTGCATCTCGCGCAATTAGTGACTTGGATAGATGGGCGGAACGATGTCGAGACGATAAAAGATTGCCGCGATTGGAGTAGGCATTTCTTCGGATTCTCATTGGTCACCGGCATGATGTGGGGATTCGGAACGATCTTCTTCTTTCCACAGGATCTGCTCGATCAGGTATTGCTGGTGTGTGTGATGCTGGGTCTGGTGGCGGGAGCGACGACGATGAACTCGACCCATCCCCCCAGTGCGTATACCTACGTTCCAGGGGTGATGTTGCCACTCATCTTCCGTGTGATGGTGGAGCAGGATGAGACACACCTCGCATTGGGCATCATGCTGTCTTTGTTCGTTGTGGTGATGCTGAGTTCTGGGCACTTCCTGAGTAAGTTCATCTTGCTGTCGTTGCGGCAACGCTTCGAGAATCTGTCTTTGGCTAATCAACTAGCTTCAATGAACGATGTGTTGGAGCAAAAGGTCGTTGAGAGAACTGTTCAGCTACAAGAAAAGTCCGATGAGGTGTCGCGTATCCGTGATGTGACCATCATCGCCATGGGTACACTTGCGGAGACGCGAGACAATGAAACGGGCAACCATCTGAAGCGTACCCAGACTTATATCAAGGCATTAGCTTTGCATTTGCGAACGCATCCTAGGTTTAGTCATTATCTGACCAGCGACATTATTGAATCACTTTATAAGCTCGCACCGCTTCACGATATTGGTAAGGTCGGCATCCCCGATTACATCCTGCTCAAGCAAGGAAAACTCACCCCAGAAGAGTACGACATCATGAAGACGCATCCGACGCTGGGTAGTGATGCGTTAGCGGCGGCAGAAAGTAGCTTGCCTGCGCCGAGCAAGTTCCTACACATCGGACGCGAGATCGCGGGTGGGCATCACGAGAAGTGGGATGGCAGTGGTTATCCCAAAGGTCTCAAGGGAGATGACATCCCAATATCGGCTAGGTTGATGGCGCTAGCCGATGTTTACGACGCGCTGATCTGCAAGCGGGTGTATAAGAAGGCATTCACTCACGAAGATGCTGTTTCATTCATACGAGATGGTCGCGGCGCGCATTTCGATCCGGATGTGGTCGATGCATTCTTAGAGATTCAAGATGAGTTCGACGAGATCGCTAAGAGGTATCAAGACTAATGGATCAACGACTCTTCAAATTATTGGGTAACAACGACGCGGTCTATCCTCATTTGATCGAGGAGAACTTCCAGCGCGTGTTCGCCAAGATTTTGGAGCTGATCGAGACGCCGCATATCGATGCGTATCTCAGTGATCTGATGGTGGATAAGCGTAGTGGTGATCGTGCAGGTTTCCCGCCTGAAGCGGCCTCTGAGATCATTCGCCTGAGTAACTACCTCACCACCATGCACGAGCAGGGCAAAGAGGTGAATGCTTGGGATGACGTTCCGGAGTACAAGCGTCACGAGATCCAACGTTTAGGTTACGACTTCTCGCCTAACGGACTTCTGAAATCCATCGAGGATGGGCATCAAGACGCAGTGCAAGTGTTCTTATCCTGCGGCGTCGATCTGGAGGTGCGTGACGAACGCAACTGGACGCCACTGATGATCTCTTCTTTCAATGGCAATGAGGAGTTCGCGCTTCTACTCATCAAGTGTGGTGCAAAGATCACTGCGCACGATAAGAATGGTTACACGCCATTGCACTGGGCTGCCTTCAACGGTTTTTCCAATGTGGTGAAAGCACTCTTGCAAAAAGGGGCGGATCCAAACGTGTTGAGTGATTTTGGATGGACCGCGGTGATGCAGGCAGCGACTCGCGGCCATCTGCTTGCCTGTGCCTACTTGATCGCTTCAGGCGCGAATGTGAATTTGGCGACACTTGATGGATGGACTGCCTTGCACAAGGCATCTAACAATGGACATGCAGAGGTGGTCAGATTGTTATTGGACAAAGGTGCGAACCGCTTTGCGCAGTATCAAGATGGGAACACTCCGATCGATCTGGCAGTCAAAGCGGGTCATAACGATATCGTCGATCTGTTGAATACTTACGAATCCAAGAAGCCAGTAGAGTTGAATCCAGACCTGCTCTAAAACGTTGCCTGTTGCATCAGCCAAGTAATGCCAATCAAGGCGCCAAAGAAGATCGCTACGTTCAGCCAGCTCCAAAGTGCGAAACGTCCCGCGAGCTTTTCTGGGGAGAGATTGCTCAGTAGGAACAAGCGCCCATCGTGGGGCTTGAGTAAGAAGTGAGTATCGGGTTCGGCTCTGGCGTCTGCTAGGCGTTTGTGTGCTTCGCGCTTTGCCGCTTGCCTTGCCAACATCCATTCGTCCATATCCAAGAAGCCGTTGTTGTCCAAGTCGAAGCGCTTGAGAAGATCATCGTTGTTCATCTTCCATTCAATCAGTACCTGCTTCATCAACTCGCTATGCGTGATGTCGGCCGTGCTGCCGCCTGTAGTTTTGAATTCTCCTAAGGCGTATATCTCGTCCCGCTCTAACAGTTTCCATTCTGTGTAACGTCGATCACCGGCCTGCCAAGTGTCTTTGTGATGCGTGATGATCTCGGCACCATGCGGATGGATGACGCAGCGTCCACTTCCATCTTCTACGACGAACGATGCATCGCTTTCGCCTGACTCTTCGGTGCGCCATTCATTCTTGTGGTTCTTCTTGGCCACGGTGTAGCGATACCACAGGCAGGGTAGTTGGGAATATTTCGCTAGGATGTGTGAGCCGTGGGGGGCGGCATCGCCGAGTAGTTCAACGAATCCTTGAGCAGCTGATTCGATGCGAGAGGTGGGAGTGCCTAAGATAAGGCGGTATCTGCGTAAGACAGAGAACCATGCGAACAAGCTGATGACGGCCATCAGACCAAGACACCAGAACCAAGCTTCTCTTGAGCCAAAATGAAATCCGGCGAACAGCAATATGAGCTGTCCGCCGGAAGTGATGAGTTGCGTGTAACTTCTGCGCAAGGAGGTCAACATTGGTTCGTTCTCCTTGCGTCTTGGGTGACTGCTAACTTAGAAGCGGAAACCCAGTTTGAAGTTAAAGGAATCCGCAGAACCTGTTTTGTCATACTCGGCTGCGAAGTTGGTGAGGCCAAAGTTTAGGTTGCCACCGACAAATGTCTTTGTCTGTGTGAAAGATTCAGCCTTCAAGCCTGCAATGTCCGGCGTGCTGTTGACCCATACCTGACCGATACCGGCATACGGTGTGAACATCGCGAAACCTTTGGATACGGAGACGTCGAGCGACTTTGTGTCCAAGGTCAGCTGTTTCACGCCAGACAGTTTAGTCAACGCACCACGGATCGCAACAGCAGGCATCGCAACGCTACCAGGCAGCACGGCGTACTTCAATTCACCACCGAACAAGTTGATGCCAGTGGTTGGGATGGTGGAGGCGAATGCGCCGATGTCGATGTTCAAAGGCAGGCCTTTGGTGACGTGCAGTTTAGGAACATACACATTGCTCATGTCTGTGCCGGTGAGTGTCTTCCATTTAGGACCGCTTTTCGCGAGCTTGGTGCTGGTGAGTTCTACGCCCACATCGAAGCCGGTGACGCCCATGGATTCTGCTGGGGAGATGGCTTTGTAGCTGAGTGCAGAGCCGAGGTCTTCGGATAGGTTGCGGAAATCTGACTGTACGGTTCCGAGTTTGCTGAGGTCGAGGCTACCTGCCATCGCTGGTTGAGCCAAACCCAATGCAGCAGCCAATACGAGCAGTTTCTTCATGGTGTGTTTCCTTTATGGTTACGAAAATGTCCAACAAAAACCCTCAGCAAAATCTTACTAAGGGCGGAGCTATGAGTGGCCTTGTCGAAATTAGTTCCTAGCTGAACAAGGCCTTGATATCGACATCGGTCTTTTCTGCGGCGGCGAATTCTAGCAGTGGCTTGGGTTGATAGGCGAACATGTTGGCAATGAGTACGGCTGGGAATTGCTCGATGCCGACGTTGTAGATGTTCACTGATTCGTTATACAACTCACGACGGTCAGCGATCCCATTCTCTAATCCAGTGATGCGGGTTTGTAACTGCATGAAGTTCTCGTTGGTCTTCAGCTCTGGGTAGGCCTCTGCGACGGCGAAGATATTGCCTAATCCCATGCGCAACATTCCCTCGGCTTTACCGAGTGCTTCAACATCTTGGCCTTGGCGTGCTGTCTGCACCATCGAGCGTGCCTCGATCACACGCTGCAAAGTCTCTTGCTCGAATTGTTTGTATTGTTTGCACACCTCGACCAACTTGGGCAATTCGTCGTGACGCTGTTTGAGCAACACGTCGATGTTCGCCCACGCCTTGCTGACCGCATGCTTGAGGCTGACCAGATTGTTGTAGAGGCTGATGCCGTAGATCAATGCGACGACGCAGATGCCGAGAAGGATGAGACCGCTACCCATGGTGTGACTCCTTGTGATTGGATGTGGCTAGCAGAATCATAATGCAATTCTGTTGATTCTATCTATTCAGAGTTGTAGTCGCTTGGTGGTGAGTACAGCACCTGGATCGCCTTTCCAGATGGTGGGGTCGGCATCGACGTAGAGTTCGATCTCGATACCGTCTGGGTCTTGGATGTAGAGCGATTGACTTACCCCATGATCACTCATGCCGAAGATGCTGACGCCGTTCGCCTCAAGATGTGCTTTGCAAGCGCGCAACTCATCCAATGAATCGCCCACCTTGAATGCCACGTGATACAGACCGATGGTGCCCGGATCGCTATCTTGTGCATGCGCACCGAGTTGCATCAGCCCGAGGTCATGGTGGTTGCTACCGAGCGAGAAGAATGCCATCGCGCCCTTGTAGCGTGCTACTTCTTTCATGCCAAGTATGTCACGATAGAATTTGGCGGAGACATCGAGGTCGCGCACTTTGAGTACGACGTGGCCGAGCGATTGGATTTTCATGGCAACTCCCCTGTTACGTCATACCGGCGCAGGCCGGTATCCAGTTCATTTGACATCCCCGCGAAGCGGGTCCCCATTAAGCTTTTGCACCGCTTCGCGGGCTGTATTTTTGCTGGATACCGGCCTGCGCCGGTATGACGGCAAGTCGCTTATTGCCCGAAGAAATCCTTAACTTTCCCCATCCACGATTTTGCGCGTGGGCTGTGGCGAGCACTGTCTTTGGAGCTGATCTCTTCGAACTCTCGCAACAGTTCCTTCTGACGATCTGTCAGATTAGACGGCGTCTCCACGATCACATGGCAATGTAGATCACCATGTGCGTGAGTACGCATGCCTTTGATGCCTTTGCCGCGCAAACGGAATACCTTGCCGCTCTGCGTTTCGCTTGGAATCTTGATGCTGGCTTTGCCGTCCAATGTTGGTATCTCGATCTCGCCGCCTAATGCTGCTGTGCTGAAACTGATCGGCATCTCGCAATGCAGGTCGTCACCATCACGTTGGAACACGCTGTGTTGCTTGATGTGGATCTCGACATAGAGGTCGCCATGAGGCGCGCCGAGGCTGCCTGCTTCGCCGTGACCGCTGTGACGTAGGCGCATACCGCTGTCGATACCTGCGGGGATCTTGATCTCCAGTGTCTTTTGTTTCTTGATGCGCCCAGAGCCGTGACAATCCTTGCATGGTGAAGGGATGTGCTTGCCGCTACCGTGACAGCGTGGACAGGTCTGTTGCACCGAGAAGAAACCTTGCTGCATACGCACTTGGCCGTGACCTGCGCAGGTCTGGCAGGTGGTCGCTGAAGTGCCGGGTTTGGCACCCGAACCGCTACAGGTGCCGCATTCTTCCATCACGGGGATGCGAATCTGTTTCTCTGCACCGCGTGCGGCTTCTTCCAGCGTGATCTCCATGTTGTAGCGCAAATCGGAACCACGTTGTGCTTGGCTACGCCCACCGCGACCACCACCAAAGATGTCACCGAAGATGTCGCCGAAATCGAAGTTGCCGGCACCCGCGCCACCCGCACCGAACGGATTGCCGCCGCCCATGCCGCCCGCTTCAAACGCAGAGTGACCGTACTGGTCGTAAGCCGCGCGCTTTTGGCCGTCGGACAAAGTCTCGTACGCTTCTTTCGCTTCCTTGAATTGTTCCTCCGCCTTCGGATTGTCCGGATTGCGGTCAGGGTGGAACTTCATCGCCAGCTTGCGATAGGATTTTTTGATGTCCTCATCAGAGGCATCGCGGTTCACGCCCAAGACTTCGTAGTAATCTTTTTTGCTCATGTCTTTTCCATGTGGCAGTGGGGCGCATGCGCCCCACTTGTTACGTCACAAAAGGTGTTGCTTACTTCTTGTCTTTGACTTCAGTGAATTCCGCATCGACTACATTGTCGTCCTGCTTTGGCTGTTCAGCTTGGCCTGCACCGCCTTGAGCGGCCTGTGCCTTGGCTTGCTCAGCCGCGTACATCTTTTCGCCCAGTTTCTGCGCAGCAGTCGCCAACGCTTCGGACTTGGCTTCGATGGCGTCTTTGTCGTCACCCTTCACCACTTCTTCAGCATCCTTCACCGCAGCTTCGATAGCGGCTTTTTCTTCAGCAGACAATTGCTCACCGTATTCCTTCATCGACTTGTTGGTGGAGTGGATCAACGCATCCAATTGGTTGCGTGAGGTTACCAACTCCATCGCCTTCTTATCTTCGTCGGCATGGGCTTCAGCATCGGCCACCATGCGTTGGATCTCTTCTTCGCTCAAACCAGAGCTTGCCTTGATGGTGATGTTGGCTTCCTTGTTGGTGGCCTTGTCTTTCGCGCTCACATGCAAGATACCGTTGGCGTCGATGTTGAAAGTCACTTCGATCTGCGGCATGCCACGTGGTGCAGGTGGGATGTCGGACAGATTGAATTGGCCCAAGCTCTTGTTGCCGGAAGTCATCTCGCGCTCACCTTGTAGCACGTGGATGGTCACCGCAGATTGGTTGTCATCCGCAGTCGAGAACACTTGCGATGCCTTGGTCGGTATCGTGGTGTTCTTCTTGATGAGTTTGGTCATCACGCCACCCATGGTCTCGATACCCAAAGACAACGGAGTCACGTCCAACAACAGCACGTCCTTCACTTCGCCTTGCAACACACCGCCTTGGATGGCAGCGCCGACCGCAACCGCTTCGTCAGGGTTCACGTCTTTACGTGGCTCTTTGCCGAAGAACTCTTTCACCTTGTCTTGTACTTTAGGCATACGAGTCTGACCACCGACCAAGATCACGTCAGCGATGTCAGCGTTGGTTACGCCTGCATCCTTCATGGCGATGCGGCATGGCTCGATGGTGCGTGCGATCAGTTCTTCAACCAAGCTTTCCAATTTGGCGCGAGTGATCTTCACGGCCAAGTGCTTAGGACCTGTCGCATCCGCAGTGATGTAAGGCAGGTTCACTTCGGTCTGTTGTGCAGAAGACAATTCGATCTTCGCTTTTTCTGCCGCGTCTTTCAGACGTTGCAAAGCCAGCATGTCTTTCTTCAGATCGACACCGCTTTCCTTTTTGAACTCGTCGATCAGGAAGTCGATGATGCGCATGTCGAAGTCTTCGCCGCCCAGGAAGGTGTCGCCGTTGGTGGACAACACTTCGAACTGGTGTTCGCCGTCGATCTCAGCGATCTCGATGATGGATACGTCGAACGTACCGCCACCCAAGTCGTACACCGCGATCTTGCGGTCACCTTCTTGTTTGTCCATACCGAACGCCAGTGCAGCTGCGGTGGGCTCGTTGATGATGCGCTTCACATCCAGACCCGCGATGCGGCCAGCGTCTTTAGTCGCTTGGCGTTGTGCATCGTTGAAGTAAGCAGGCACGGTGATGACCGCTTCGGTGACGGTCTCACCCAAGTAGTCTTCAGCAGTCTTCTTCATCTTCATCAGGATTTCAGCCGAAATTTCCGGAGCAGAGATCTCTTTGTCGCGCACCTTGATCCATGCATCGCCGTTCTTGGCTTTGACGATGGAGTAAGGAACCATGCTGATGTCTTTTTGAACCATCGGCTCTTCGAAACGACGGCCGATCAGACGCTTCACGCCGTACAGGGTGTTCTTTGGGTTGGTCACAGCTTGACGCTTAGCGGGCGCGCCCACCAGCACTTCACCATCTTCCATGTAGGCGATGATGGAAGGTGTCGTGCGCGTACCTTCCGCGTTCTCGATGACCTTCGTCTTGCCGTTTTCCATGACCGCCACGCAAGAGTTCGTCGTGCCCAAGTCAATACCAATGATTTTTCCCATGATGCCGTTCCTTTCAGTTGAATTCGTAAATTGGTTGATTGCTTTGTTGCTTGCCGCCTAACATCAGGGCGGCGCTGGTTATTTCAAGTGCTGCTTATTCTTTGGCTTTCGCCACCATCACCAGTGCAGGGCGCATCACGCGATCATTCAGGCTATAGCCCTTCTGCATCACACTCACCACTGTGTTCGGCTCTTGTTCGCTTTCAATCATGCCAATCGCCTGATGTTTATGTGGATCAAGCTTCTCGCCGACCGGATTGATTTCCTTGATGTTGAACTTATCGAACACGCTGGAAAGCTGTTTCATCGTCAATTCCATGCCGCTCTTAAAGCTCTCGATGTTCTCTGTCTGTACCGCCATACCCGCTTGCAGGCTATCCATTACCGCCAGCATCTCGTTAGAGAAGCGCTCAACAGCGAATTTTTGCGCCTTGCTCACGTCCTCGGCGGCGCGGCGGCGGATGTTCTCGCCCTCTGCCTTGGCATACATCCAAGCGTCATAGTGTTCCTGCGCCTTGAGTTCGGCT
>PNNY01000066.1 GCA_013824485.1 Sideroxydans sp. | reverse complement strand
CACATGTTGGAGATGGTCGCGCGGTCACCGATGGTGAGGCTGTCCGCGCCAGCGCCGAAGAATTCGACCCAAGCGCCGACCACTTTTTCCTTGCGCAGGAACTCAGTCAGCGCCAGCACGATGTCGGTGGCGGTGATGCCCGGCTGACGCTTGCCCACCAGCTTCACACCAACGATGTCCGGCAGACGCATCATGGAAGGCAAGCCCAGCATGACGGTCTCAGCTTCCAGACCGCCGACGCCGATGGCGACAACCCCGAGTGCATCGACATGCGGAGTGTGCGAGTCAGTCCCCACGCAGGTATCGGGGAAGGCAACGCCGTCACGCGACTGGATCACCGGTGACATCTTCTCCAGATTGATCTGATGCATGATGCCGTTACCGGCCGGGATCACGTCGACGTTCTTGAATGCAGTCTTGGTCCACTCGATGAAGTGGAAGCGGTCTTCGTTGCGGCGGTCTTCGATCTCGCGGTTCTTGCGGAAGGCGTCCTTGTCGAAACCGGCTGCTTCCACCGCCAGCGAGTGATCGACGATGAGCTGGGTCGGCACGACAGGGTTGACCAATGAAGGGTCACCACCTTGGTCGGCGATCGCATCACGCAGACCAGCGAGGTCTACCAATGCGGTCTGACCAAGGATGTCGTGGCAAACGACACGCGCGGGATACCATGGGAAATCCAGCTCGCTCCTGCGTTCGATCAACTGTTTTAGTGCTTCGGTTAGTTCACTCGGTTCGCAGCGGCGAACCAGTTGTTCTGCCAGCACTTTGGAAGTGTAGGGCAGCTTGGCATAAGCGCCAGACTGGATGGCATCGACGGCCGCTTGGGTGTCAAAGTAGTCCAGCTTGCTCCCAGCTAAAGGCTTACGGTATTGGGTATTCATATTGTCCTTCTGACAAAGTCAAAATCTTTTTTGCCACAGAGCACACAGTCCACACCAATCCGTTCGTCCTGAGTGCCGCGCATAGCGCGGTGTATCGAAGGATGGGCGAAGCCCGCTGGTTTGGGGGTATCGCAGTCCCCCAAGATTGCCACGTTCCCTCGATACGGCTGCGCCTACTCGGGACGAACGGGGGGCGGTTCGTCCGGTTTAGGTGTTAACGTTTCTCAATCGGTACCCACTTCTGATTTTCAGGGCCGATGTAATTCGCACTCGGGCGGATGATCTTGCCGTCGGCGCGTTGTTCCATCACGTGTGCGCCCCAACCGGTGACGCGTGAGATGACGAACAGCGGCGTGAACATCTCGGTCGGCACGCCCATCTGGTTGTACGACACGGCAGAGAACCAATCCAGATTCGGGAACATCTTCTTCAATTCCCACATCGTCGTTTCCAAACGCGCGGCGATGTCGAACATCAATGTGTTGCCGTTCTCTTTAGACAGACTTTGTGCAACACGTTTGATGACTTCGTTGCGTGGGTCAGAGATGGTGTACACAGGATGACCGAAACCGATGACGATCTCTTTGCGTTCGACACGTGCGCGGATGTCGGCTTCTGCTTCGTCAGCACTCTTGTAACGGCTCTGGATGCGGAACGCTTCTTCGTTCGCGCCGCCATGCTTAGGCCCACGCAACGCGCCGATGGCCCCGGTGATGCACGAGTAGATGTCAGAGTTGGTTCCCGCGATGACACGTGCGGTAAAGGTGGATGCATTGAACTCATGCTCGGCGTAAAGGATGAGTGAGGTGTGCATCGCACGTACCCAAGATTCTTTCGCTGGCTTGCCGTGCAGCAGATGCAAGAAATGTCCGCCGACGGAATCGTCATCGGTCACCACGTTGATGCGTTTGCCCGACGTGGTGAAGTGGTGCCAATACACCAGCATCGAACCAAAACTCGCCATCATGCGGTCGATGATCTCGACGGTCTTTGCAGGGTCGTGCTTCTCTGATTCTTGCTCCACCGTGCCGAGTACCGAGCAACCCGTACGCATCACATCCATCGGGTGTGCGTTGGCAGGCAGTGCTTCCAGTGCTTGCTTCACCGCGGCGGGTAGGTCACGCAGGGTCTTCAGTTTGGCTTTGTAGGCTTTGAGTTGAGCGGCAGTCGGTAGCGTGCCGTGGATCAACAAGTGAGCGATCTCTTCGAACTCCGCTTTCTCGGCGAAGTCGAGGATGTCATAGCCGCGATAGTGCAGGTCGTTGCCCGTGCGTCCAACCGTACACACCGCCGTGTTACCTGCGACGGTGCCAGATAGTGCGACAGATTTCTTGGGCTTCGGTAATGTCGTTTCTTCTGCCATGGTTCTCTCCCTTAAAGAAGTAAATTCAAAAACTCAAATCAAGCCACAGAGATCACAGAGCACACAGAGATTGATGCGGTACGCAACGGTTTTCTCTGTGATCTCTGTGTCCTCTGTGGCAAATGGTTTCCATGATTATTCAGCACCTTTTTCAGCGAACAAGCGATCGAGCTGTTGCTCGAACTCGTGATAGCCGAGATAGTCGTAAAGCTCCATGCGCGTCTGCATCGTGGGCACCACGTTCTGCTGTGTGCCGTCGGCGAGGATATGTTGATACACGTTCAGCGCCGCCTTGCTCATGGCGCGATAGGCGGAGAGTGGATACAGCACCAACTGCACGCCCACGCCGGACAACTCTTGCGTAGTGAACAACGGTGTCGCACCGAACTCGGTGATGTTCGCTAATACAGGCACGTTCACTGCCTTGGTGAATTCTTTGTATTGCTCTAGCTTGGTCATCGCCTCGGGGAAGATCATGTCCGCACCGGCTTCGACACAAGCTTGCGCACGGTCGATGGCGGACTGCATGCCTTCCACTGCCAGCGCATCAGTGCGCGCCATGATGACGAAGCTGCTGTCCACGCGCGCATCCACTGCTGCCTTCACGCGGTCCACCATCTCGCTTTGGCTCACGATGGCTTTGTTAGGACGGTGACCGCAACGTTTCTGCATCACTTGGTCTTCGATGTGGAAACCAGCCGCACCCGCTTGGGCCACTTCGCGTGTCGCACGCGCGATGTTAAATGCGCCGCCCCAGCCGGTATCCACGTCCACCAGCAGCGGCAGGTCGCTCGCCGCCGTGATGCGGCGTGTGTCTTCGCATACGTCATGCAAGGTGGTGATGCCAAGGTCTGGGATGCCCAATGAAGAAGCCGCTACGCCGCCCCCCGAAAGGTACAGTGCCTTGTGACCGCTCTTCTGCGCAAGGATGGAGCAGTAGGCGGTGACGGCACCGACCACTTGTAGTGGGGAATTGTCTTTCACTGCTTGGCGCAGTTTGTTGCCTGGTGAATTGCTCATGCTGCAGACTCCTCTTCTTCTTTATCGATCATTTCGCTGATGCTCTTCCATGCGCCGTGGATGTGGCGACGCATGAGTAGCTCGGCCAGTTCGCCATCGCGTTGTTCCAATGCGGCGACGATCTGGCGGTGTTGTTGTAATGCAGGTTTGGTACGGGTGGCTTTGCGGCTGGTGCGATAACGGCACATGCGCAGCAGTTGGTATTGCTCGCTTCCGAGCATGTGCATCAACATTTCGTTGCGACTACCGCGTGCGATCTGGAAATGGAAATCGAGGTCGCCCTCGCTTTGTGAATAGACTTTACCGCCGACTTTCTTGATCTGTTCTTCGTGGCTGTCGAGCAGCTTGCTCAATTTGGCGATCTCATCATCGGTCATCTGCGTAGCGGCGAGGCGGCAGGCCATGCCTTCCAGCGCTTCACGTACACCATAGATATCGGAGAGGGTCTTGCGGTCTAGCACCACCACGCGTGTGCCCGCATTGGGGATGCGTGTCACCAGACGCATGCCTTCGAGATGTCGCAGCGCTTCGCGCAACGGGCCGCGCCCCATACCGAAGCGCTCTGCTAGTTCAGCCTCGTTCAGCTTCTGGCCTTGCGCTAGCTCGCCCGTGACGATGCTATGCGCCAGACGATGCGCTGCAACGTCTGCAAGGGTGCCCTGTTCTGGAACTTGGATCAACATCGCATTCACTCCGATTGTCGACAATATAGACGAATCCTAGCACCATAAATCAAAAATGTGGCAAGTATTTTTGATTATGTCGACAAAGCGGGGGGGTGAGCGGGCGGTGGAGTCGATGGGTAGGCGCTGCCAACCCTTTGTTTTTATGGCTTAGAGTTTCTCTGTGAATGGCGGCACACGCCCGACCAAAGCCTCAGCCATGATGAGTTCCTCATCCGTATGGTTAGGCACGGGCAAACGTCCAACTGGATGGATACTTTGCCCAGCCTGACCTTTGCCATAGATATAGAGCGGCTTGTCGTGGTGAGCCGAGACCACGGTCTCTTTGCTGTCGGGGTCGTTCGTTGCCTGCACATCTACCTCGCCATAGCAGGTGCAGAAATAGGTACGTTCAGGCCCTGCCTCTAGATAGACACCCGTACCTCTGATGCCCAAAGTGGCAGAAGGTGTGTTGATGCGCATGCCTTTGTTGCGAGAGACAGAGAGCAACTTACCCGCGAACAATCTCAAGCCACCGATCAACAAAGAACCCACCGACTCACTCTCATGTGGCTCGATCACCAGATGACTTCTGCCGCGCAGCAGCATCGCATGTTCGCCCACCACGAACACCAATTCGCTACCTTGCCCCGTCTTCACCGTGTCATTAGGTTTGATGACGGTGTTCATATCCACGGGGTTGCCATTCACCCACGCACGACCTTTTAAGCGGAACACGGACTTCGTCACCGCACCGGCCTCCATCGCGTTGGCGGAGGCGGGGATCAAGGTCCACAGCAATCCGGCTGACATGACTTGCAGAAACTGCCTGCGTGACGGAGTAGCTGTGCTGATCTCTTTCATTTCACCTCCTTAAATACGTTTTTCAAGTAAAGAATCTAGTGCCCAACGACTGCGACTGATGACCAGCAACACCGCCAGAAGAATACCCCAGTACAGATGTTGATTGAGTCCGGCCTCACTCAACTCACTGTAATACGAGATGACGGCAACGCCATTGAGGATGAACAAGCCAGCCGCAGCGAAGCGAGTAAATAAGCCGATGATCAATAAGACAGGCAAGGCCAGTTCTGCCCCTGTGCCCATGTAGGCTGCTAGTTCTGGATTGAGAAGCGGCACTTGATACACATCACTGAACAGGAATAGCGTGCTATCCCAGTTCTTTATTTTTGTGAGTCCTGATTTGAAGAAGGCATCCGCCAACAAGAGTCGGATGAACACATCGAGCAAAGGTGCGAGATGTTCCGGCCAACGTGCGGCGCTGTAGTAATGACGCAATGTGCGCTTTAACAAGATCATGAAAGTTCTCCCAAAGTGAAATCAGTCCATACGCCCAAAGACGCGAGGAGCAACAAGGTGTTTTGCAAATCGAAAGCTGGGTGACGATTCAGCGTGGCATCGGTTGCTTCACCAAGACGTTGGCCTTGCATGATGCCGTTCATCCAGTGCGCCTCATCCTCGGTCAATTCGCGTACGGTCACCACATCGTCTTGACGAATGACCAGTGCGATCTCGCCACCACGCGCCAAATCGATCTCAAATGTGCCCACAGGTTGATGTGCTTGCCAGATCTCAACGATGGGGAATGCTGAGGCGACGATGTGACAGGCTGGATGCACATGCAGCAGCAAGTTCGCGTATTCCTCAGGAGCGACTTGAGTGAATCGCACCAGTTCGAGTGGTGCTGCATCCACCGCGAAATAGGCGCGATGACAAGCCCACTCCAAGCGCGCCATATCCGATAAATAGGGCAGCGAGTGAGCGGGTGCATAACCCATCAAAAAGTCACTCAACTCCGCGCCATAGTCAAACAGATTGGCGCTGAATGAGCCGTGCAGCGAAATGAAATCACGTGCCAGCCTGCGGAAGAATTCAGCCCCCACCAATTGCTCGATGATGGGATACGCACCCGCCAATGCATCTTGCAGATTGCCTCGATAGTTGTTGCGATAGACCTCGATGCCGATGTCTGTCGTGTAATGCGTCGATGCATCGAATAGTGGTGTCGGTTGTGCAGCGCCAAGTATGTTGCCTGCGAACACAGACAGCTCATCATGCAAAGCATTCATCGCAAGCCTCCATGCGCTGCTGCGCCTTGTTCGCTTCTGCCATCAATACAGAAAGTGCGGGGATGTCGCCATCCCATTCGATCAGGGTCGGGCGCGGGCCGATGTGGTGCAGCACTTTTTCGTACAGCGTCCATACATCGTCATGCACCGGATGGTCGTGCGTATCTACCAGGCAACCATCGCGCACACTGAATCCGGCGAGGTGATATTCACCCACAGCGTGTGCCGGAATGGCGCGGATAAATTCATCGGCATCGACTCCGAGGTTGCGCACGTTCACGTACAGGTTCTCCACATCGAACAAGATGCCGCAGCCGGTGCGCTGCACCAGTTCAGCAAGGAACTCGCCCTCGCTCATTTCGCTGGAAGTGAAACTCAAATAGCTGGATAGATTCTCCACCAGCAGTTGCCGTCCCAACACTTCCTGCACATGGGCGACACGGCTGACGACATGATCCAGCGCGGCAAACGTGTGCGGGAACGGCAGCAGGTCATTGAAGACTTTTCCGCCCACCGTGTTCCAGCACAGATGTTCGGACACGCTGGCAGGCTGCACCACGTCACACAGATGCTTGAGCGCATCCAGATGAGTCGCCGAGAGCTGGTCAGGTGAGGCGAGCCCCATGCCCACACCATGCAGGCTCACCGCATAATGTTCGCGCGCTTTAAGTAAGGTGTTCAGCGGCGCACCGCCGCCAAAGAAATTCTCGCTATGGGCTTCGACCCAGCCCAGCTTGGGGAGTGTGTCCAACACCTCCTGATAATGAGGCGCCCGCAAGCCGATGCCTGCGACACACGGCAAAGCAACCGTTGCGGGCGAGTTCATCACATGCCTTTCTTGGGCATGTCGCTGGCTTCAGTCGTGCTGCCGCCCGCGAGTTTGTCGCAAGTTCCTTTGGGCAATGCGACGAAGTCGTTCTTGTCGTTGTTCATCGTGGCATGTCCTGCGCACGCATGGCCAGCCTTCTTGCTACCGCAATCGTTCGCACCAGCCTTTGCTACGCCGTAACATTTTTCCATCTTGGTATCGGCAGCGACTGCATTGCCGACCAAGCCTAATGCCAACAAACTACCGATTGCGAGTGACAACACTTGTTGATTCTTCATGGTGATTCTCCTTGAGTGGTTGATTGATCGCTCGGACGCAGATCGCCCTTGCAACCATTGATTCGAGTGGCACGGAAAAAAGGTTACATGTCAGTCGAGATTTTTTAACAGGTCGGTCGCGACATGGAGTGGTGCAGTTATGATGCGCACTTCAGTGAGCATGCATTGCAGTTTGGTTTGGGCAGAAACGCGAGGGGCGGGTGGGGCAGAACGAAAATCTAGAAGGATTGATGCAGCAGGCATTGGCGGGCGATCAAGCTGCCTATGCCAAGGCGCTGCACGCCACGGCGCAGTTGCTGCGTCCGTTCCTTTCTAAACGTCTGCTGTTCGCTAACGATGTGGACGATGTGCTGCAAGAGATACTCGTCTCTATCCACAAGGCTCGCCACACCTACGACGGGCAGCGTCCCTTTATCCCTTGGGTGTACGCCATCGCCAAGTTTCGTTTGCAGGATTACCTGCGCACGCACTATGCCGATCAACTAAAACAGGCGGTGGATATCGCTGATCTGGAAAATGATCTGCATGAAGATGTAACCGAAACCGGTATCTCATACGAATCTATCAGTGGAGAGATTCAAAAATTGCCAGAGAAGCAGGCGACCATCCTGCAACTCATCCATCAGGAAGGCTACACATCTAAAGAAGTGGCGGTAAAGCTGGGCATGAACGAATCGGCAGTCAAGGTGGCGGCGCACCGTGCTTACAAGGTATTACGGAAGAGGCTGGAGGAAATATGAAAGACATCGACAATTTGATTGGGCAGTTAGCTCAGGAGGGCGGGGCGGTGAAAGCTGCGCCGCATCCGCTGGCACTCAGCTTGAAATGGATGGCGCTATCGGCTGCCTATCTGCTGGTGTTGTTGCTCGTCTCGGGTGCGCGCAACGAATTGGCTGCCACCTTTCAACACCCTTGGTTCGCCATCGAAGTGGTGCTATTAGTCGCCGTGTTCGTGGTGACTTCGGTGAGCGCGGCCTTGTTGTCATTCCCCGATCTGTATCAGATGCGGCGCGCGCTGTGGATGCCGCTGGCGGTGTTCAGTGTGTTCGCATTCGTATTGTTCATGGCGTGGCGCGCAGATGTGCCGCCTGCGCCGTTCCCCGTTCATGGCTATGAATGCACCCTTGCCATTTTGATGGTCGCCTTGTTTCCCGGTGCATGGATGTTGTATTTCATGCGCAAACTCGCCAGCACGCATTACCAATGGGCGGGAAGCATCGCACTGTTGCATGCCTTCAGCGTCGGCGCGCTGTGGTTGCGCTTGCAAGAGAACAACGACTCCATACTGCATGTGCTGCAATGGCATTACTTGCCAATGATCGGCTTTGGCATCCTTGGGCTGTGGGTAGGTAAGCTGATTTTGAAGTGGTGAAACTTATTTACTGTTCGTCATTCCCGCCTGCTCGGGAATGACGAACAGGATTCTGCTTACTCCCCCTTTGCGGTAAGCTACGCCCCTTTCCGCAACCCCTTAGAGAATCCGCAAAATGGTACAAGGCCAATACGTAATGTCTATGCTCCGCGTGAGCAAGATCGTCCCCCCTAAACGTCAGATCATCAAAGACATCTCCCTCAGCTTCTTCCCCGGCGCCAAGATCGGCCTGCTGGGTCTGAACGGTTCGGGTAAATCCACCGTGCTACGCATCATGGCGAAGCAGGACAAAGAATATGACGGCGAAGTGCAGCACCTGCCCGGCATCAAGATCGGTTACTTGGAGCAAGAGCCGGTACTCGACCCCGCCAAGACCGTGCGTCAGGAAGTGGAATCCGCATTGGGCGAAGTGATGGAAGCGCAATCCAAGTTGGATGCCGTGTACGCCGCCTATGCCGAAGAGAACGCCGATTTCGATGCACTCGCCGCCGAGCAAGCGCGCCTTGAATCCATCATCGCCGCAAGCGGTAGCGATGCATCACACCAGATGGAGATCGCTGCCGATGCACTGCGTCTGCCGGAGTGGGATGCCGTCATCAAGAATCTTTCCGGCGGTGAGAAGCGCCGCGTGGCGCTGTGCAAACTGCTGCTAGAAAAGCCCGACATGCTGCTGCTGGACGAACCGACCAACCACTTGGATGCGGAATCGGTGGAATGGCTAGAGCAATTCCTCGTGCGCTTCCCCGGCACCGTGGTCGCCGTTACCCACGACCGTTACTTCCTCGACAACGCTGCTGAATGGATCTTGGAACTCGACCGTGGACACGGCATCCCTTGGAAGGGCAACTACTCAAGCTGGCTCGACCAAAAGGGCGAGCGTTTGGCGCAAGAGCAGAAGCAATTGGATGCACACGCCAAAGCGATGAAACAAGAGTTGGAGTGGGTGCGCCAGAATCCGAAAGCGCGTCAGGCAAAATCCAAAGCGCGTATCGCACGTTTCGAAGAACTGAACTCGCAAGAACACCAAGCACGTAACGAGACACAGGAGATCTTCATTCCCGTGGGCGAACGTCTGGGTAACGAAGTCATCGAATTCGAGGGCGTGAGCAAAGCCTATGGCGATCGTCTGCTCATCGACAACCTCAGCTTCAAGATCCCACCCGGCGCCATCGTCGGCATCATCGGCCCTAACGGTGCAGGTAAATCCACCTTGTTCCGCATGATCACTGGCAAAGAAACACCAGACAGCGGCACCGTGAAGATCGGCCAGACCGTCAAGATCGCGCACATCGACCAATCACGCGACGGACTGCAAAACGACAAGACCGTGTTCGATGCTATCTCAGGTGGTAACGAGATCTTGACCGTGGGCAAATACGAAACACCAGCGCGTGCCTACATCGGCCGCTTCAACTTCAAAGGCGGCGACCAAGGCAAGATCGTCGGCCAACTTTCCGGTGGTGAACGCGGACGTTTGCACTTGGCGCAGACACTCATTTCTGGCGGCAACGTGCTACTACTCGACGAGCCATCAAACGACCTCGACGTGGAAACCCTGCGCGCGCTGGAAGATGCATTGTTGGAATTCGCCGGCTGTGTCGCCGTCATCTCCCATGATCGCTGGTTCCTAGACCGTATCGCCACCCACATCCTCGCCTGCGAAGGCGATTCCAAGTGGACGTTCTTTGATGGCAACTATCAGGAATACGAAGCGGACAAGAAGAAGCGTTTGGGTGAAGAGGGCGCGAAGCCTAAGCGGATTCGGTATAAGCCGATTAGTCGGTGATACTGTATCTATAGCAGTACAAAGTTTGCTAACTTAACTTGTATGTTTGGAAGGTTGTTCGATGACGGAAAAAGAAAAATTTGGAAAAAAACTTGCTAAGTTTGTGACTGGACTGGGCGGGCATGTCAGTACTGATGATGGGCAATGGACTGTTAAGGGTTTCATTGATATTTTTAAGAACGTATACACGATCTCATCTGACACAAAAATCATTTCAAAAATTATTGAAATTCATCTTTTCCCCAAAATTTTGGCATTTGCGCACGCTAATAAGTACAAAGTAGTCCTTGCGGATCATCAGAATTATTACCCTGACATTTCGTTTGTGAAAGCAAATGATGAATCCATAAAGTTTGCAGTTGATTTCAAGTCAACTTATAGAAATCCCAAGAGACCGGCTTTGTGTAACGGCTTTACTCTTGGGTCGCATGGGGAATATTTCGAAGAAAGAACAAGTGAGAAAAATATTCAATTTCCATATGGTTCTTATTCGGGACATTTCTGCCTCGGTATTAT
>PNNY01000065.1 GCA_013824485.1 Sideroxydans sp. | reverse complement strand
GCATTGCCTTGGCTTTCGTGCTGGGTGGGGTGACCTATTATCGTGCGCGCAAATTCAACTATCCGCGCCTCGAAAAAGCCAGTTGGGGTGAACGCTTGAAGACCTTCCGAGAATCGGTCTGGGGACTGTTGCTCATCGTGATCGTGATGGGCGGCATCTACACGGGGCTGTTCACGCCGACTGAAGCGGCGGCGATGAGTGCGGTGTATGCCTTTATCATTGCGGTCTTTGTCTATAAAGACCTGAGTCTGAAGGATGTGCCGCGAGTGTTGCTCAATTCGGCCAATATGTCGGCGATGCTGCTGTACATCATCACCAACGCCATGTTGTTCTCCTTCATCATGACCAACGAGAACATCCCTCAAGCACTGGCCAATTGGATGTTGGGGAATGGCTTGGGCATCATCACATTCTTACTGGCTTGTAACATCATCCTGTTGCTCGCGGGTAACTTCATGGAGCCATCCTCCATCGTGCTGATCTTCGCGCCCATCCTGTTTCCGGTGGCGATGAAGCTGGGTATCGACCCAGTCCACTTCGGCATCATCATGGTGGTGAATATGGAAGTCGGCATGTGCCATCCGCCTGTGGGGCTCAATCTCTACGTTGCTTCAGGCATCACCAAGATGGGTATCACCGAACTCACCATCGCCGTCTGGCCGTGGTTGCTGTCTATGTTGGGCTTCTTGATGGTGGTCACCTATTGGCCCGGTTTGTCACTTTGGTTGCCAAGGATGCTCGGCATGATCCAGTAATTCCTAGCAACAAAACCTTCGAGTCCATTGATTTGATGTGATTTGGGAGTGTCCGCCCTGCGACAGGGCGGGCAAACCCTGATAGAATCGCGCCCTCAGAAATTTCTGAATTACCTTAAATACTTGGAGAAGAAGCATGGCTGTCGAACGTACACTTTCAATCATCAAACCAGATGCAGTCGCTAAGAATGTCATCGGTCAAATCTATTCCCGCTTCGAAGGCGCTGGCCTCAAGATCGTTGCAGCTCAGATGCGTCACCTGAACCGCGCTGAAGCCGAAGGCTTCTACGCTGTGCACAAAGCACGTCCTTTCTTCAAAGATCTGGTCGATTTCATGATCTCTGGCCCAGTGGCTATCCAAGTCTTGGAAGGCGAGAACGCAGTGGCAAAGCACCGTGACCTGATGGGCGCGACCGATCCTAAGAAGGCAGACAAAGGCACCATCCGTGCTGATTTCGCTGACAGCATCGACGCTAACGCTGTTCACGGCTCTGACTCTGCTGAGAACGCAGCGATTGAGATCGCTTACTTCTTCGCTGCAAAGAACGTTCATTCGCGTTGATTCAATGAAGCAAAACCTCCTCGATTTTGATGCGCAGCAAATGACTGCTTGGTTCGCAGAACAAGGTGAGAAACCTTTTCGCGCCAAGCAGGTGTTGCGCTGGATATACAAAAGCGGGGAGTCCGATTTCGATGCGATGAGTGACTTGGCGAAGTCACTACGCGAGATGTTGAAGCAAAAAGCCTGTATCCAGTCGCCTATCGTGATGCGTGAAGAGACCGCCTCTGACGGTACGCATAAATGGTTGTTGGATGTGGGAACGGGCAATGCGGTAGAGACCGTATACATCCCCGAAGAAGATCGCGGCACGC
The DNA here is from genome assembly GCA_013824485.1 of Sideroxydans sp. Lineage (GTDB taxonomy): Bacteria > Pseudomonadota > Gammaproteobacteria > Burkholderiales > Gallionellaceae > Sideroxyarcus. Next base: position 9,202 of record PNNY01000065.1, on the reverse strand, counting down.
TGTGTGTCTCCACTCAAGCAGGTTGCGCACTGGATTGCGCGTTCTGCTCCACGGGGAAACAAGGGTTCAATCGCAACTTGTCTACGGCCGAGATCATCGGACAAGTGTGGTGGGCGAATCGTCAACTTGGGAAAAATTCGGACGGTAATTGGCCGATCACCAATGTGGTGTTGATGGGCATGGGCGAACCTCTGCTTAATTTCGATAGCACGGTGAGCGCCTTGAATCTGATGTTGGATGACAATGCCTACGGTTTGTCGCGCCGTCGTGTGACGGTTTCAACATCGGGAGTCGTTCCCGCGATAGATCGATTGCGCGATGAGTGTCCCGTGGCGTTGGCTATCTCGCTGCATGCACCTAATGATGCGTTGCGCAATGTGTTAGTGCCGATCAATCAGAAATATCCACTGCGCGAATTGATGGCTGCCTGCCAACGATACTTGGTAAAAGCACCGCGCGACTTCGTCACCTTCGAATATGTGATGTTGGCTGGCGTGAATGATGGAGTGCAACAGGCGCGTGAGTTGATCGAACTAGTGCGTGACGTGCCATGCAAGTTCAACCTCATTCCATTCAATCCCTTTCCGCAAGCGCCATATCAGCGTTCGGATATGGAAACGGTGAAACGTTTCCGTGATGTGTTGATGCAAGCGAACATCGTCACCACCATCCGTAAGGTGCGTGGTGATGACATCGCAGCAGCTTGTGGTCAATTGGCGGGTCAAGTTCAAGACAAGACCAAGAGGACGATGCATCGTTTAGTGGAGGTCGGTCAATGAGGTCGCTGTTTGTCTTTATGGTCATTGTCTCGATGATGGGATGTACTTCTAAAGGGGATGGTGAGCAGACCACATCTCAGCGCGCGCGCGGCATAGCGACCATCCACACTGAGTTGGCAGCTGCCTATTTTGGGCGCGAGCAATACGCGATCGCTTTGCAAGAGTTGGGCGTCGCTTTGCAGGCGGATCCATCTTATGCGCCGGGTTATAACGTGCGCGGTTTGATCCGCATGGCCTTGCACGAGGATGAGCAAGCAGAGGCTGATTTCAAGCGCAGCATCAAGATCGATAAGAACTATTCGGATGCCTATAACAATTTCGGTTGGTTCTTGTGCCAACGTGGTCGTGCGAAAGAATCAGTGCCACAATTCTTAGAGGCATTGAAGAATCCGCTCTATGCTACCCCAGAGGTGGCTTATGCCAATGCTGGCCTGTGTGCATTCAAGGCGGGTGAATTGCCTACTGCTGAGAGCTATCTGCAGCGTGCGCTGATCTTGCGTCCTGGCATGCCTGAGGCGCTGTATGGCTTTGCGGATGTTGCTTATGCAAAGGGCGATTATGCATCGGCAAAATCCTACCTATTGCGTTTCCAGCAAGCGATCCAAGATATGAACGCTGAGCAATTGTGGTTGGCCGTGCGTATCGAACGCAAGATGCGCGACCGTAATTCAGAAGCGAGCTACGCGATGCAACTCACTAAACGCTTTCCAGAATCACGCGAAGCGCAACTTCTGCAAATGGGGGAGTGATGGATAACGTGCCAGAAACAATTAGTGCCGCTGAAACAAACGCTACTTCCAGTGTTGGTTCGGTATTGCGTGCGGCAAGAGAAGCTCAAGGTTTGACGATCGCTGATATGGCTGAGCGCATCAAATTCAGCGTCAAGCAGTTGGAAGCGTTGGAGAGTGGTAAGAGCGAAGGTCTGCCTGAAGGTGCTTTCTTGCGTGGATTTGTGCGTAGCTATGCGCGTACTTTGCATCTCGACGAGACGCCGTTGTTGGCGATGATGTCGCCTGTTCAGGTGCAACATGGCGATGCGAGTGTGGTACAGGCGGGTGGTCTTGAGTTCACGCCAACTCAAGGTTCGAAGAAGAGCCTTTATTTGATAGCTACCTCATTATTAGTCGTAGTTGTTCTGGCGTTGTTCATTTGGATGCAAAAAGACGAAGCGATCGTCGAAAAGGTGGTCGTGCAAGAGGTGAAATTGCCAGAGATGATGTCGGCCTCTGCAGTCGTGGCGGCTTCTTCGGTAGTGAGTGCGGCTTCTGCAGTCGTCATCGCCGAAGCCAAGCTAGTACAAGCGATTCCGCCAAAAGTTGTCGAGCCAGCTAAAGCGGCTGTTGTCGCGCCCAAGGTGATACCACCTGTAACGCCTGCAGTGGTGGCCAAACCAAAGTTGGTTGAGCCCAGCGCTGTTGTTGCGAAGCAGAGTCCTGTAGTTGAGAAGCCAACGCTTCCACTCGATCAATTGAAGAAGCGTCCTATCCATATCGTGTTCACGCAGGATTCTTGGATGGAAGTCGTTGATACGAACGGCGAGTTGTTGCTTTCTCGAATGAATCTGGCGGGTACCGAAAAATGGATAGGCGGTGGTCGTCGCGCCCCATATAAGGTCGCTATCGGGAAGGCGGCGGCCGTCAAGGTCTTCTACAAAGGTCGCGAAGTCGATCTATCAAAATACAACCAATCCGGGGTTGTTCGTCTGGTTTTGGAATAAAGCAATGAGTCATCTTCATATCATGCGTCGCAAGACGAGTTCAGTACGTGTCGGCGATATCCACATCGGTGGTGATGCACCCATCGTCATCCAATCCATGACCAATACGGATACCGCTGATGCGGCGGGCACCGCAAAGCAGGTGTATGAGTTGGCGAAGGCCGGTTCTGAGTTGGTGCGCATCACGGTGAATACGACCGAAGCTGCCATTCAAGTGCCAGTCATACGCAAGATGTTGGATGACATGGGATGTGACGTGCCCCTCATCGGTGACTTCCATTACAACGGACATCGTTTGCTCACCGAATATCCAGAGTGCGCTCAAGCGTTGGCGAAGTATCGAATCAATCCAGGTAACGTGGGCAAGAATCGCAAGGGTGAAGACCAATTCGCCATGATGATCGCGGTGGCCAAGCAGTATGACAAGCCTGTTCGTATTGGCGTCAACTGGGGAAGTTTGGATCAGGATCTGGTCGTGCGCATGATGGATGAGAACTCCAAACTGGCGCAGCCCAAAGAAGCGAACGAAGTGACGCGAGAGGCGCTCATTGTTTCTGCCTTGCAAAGTGCGCAACGTGCCGAGGAGCTCGGCTTACCGCACAATCGCATCGTGTTGTCGTGCAAAGTGAGTGCGGTGCAGGACTTGATCGCTGTCTATACAGAATTATCCAAACGCAGTGAGTATCCTTTACATCTAGGTTTGACCGAGGCTGGGATGGGTTCCAAGGGCATCGTGGCGTCGACCGCAGCGTTGTCAGTGCTGTTGCAGCGCGGTATCGGCGACACTATCCGTATCTCGTTGACGCCTGAACCGAACGGCGATCGCACGCAAGAAGTAGTGGTAGGGCAGGAGATATTACAGACCATGGGCTTGCGCTCGTTCGCGCCGATGGTCACCGCTTGTCCGGGCTGTGGTCGTACCACCAGCACCGTGTTCCAAGAATTGGCGCAGGATATCCAGCGTTACTTGCGTTCGCAGATGCTGGTGTGGCGTGAACAGTATGTGGGCGTGGAAGAGATGGATGTGGCTGTGATGGGCTGCATCGTCAATGGCCCGGGCGAAAGTAAGTTGGCCAATATAGGCATCAGCCTGCCAGGTACGGGCGAAACACCTTCAGCTCCGGTGTACGTCGATGGCGAGAAGACGGTGACGCTACGCGGTGAGAACATCGCTGAGGAGTTCCAGAAGATCGTCGACGATTATGTAGCCAACAAATATCCAAAACGCGCGGCGGGTGATAAGCCCGCCAAGCGTATCGAAATCAAAGCGATCTAAACAAGATGAGTAATCCCACCTTACAAGCCGTAAAAGGCATGAATGATATTTTGCCGGACGAAGCACAGCTGTGGCTGTGGTTCGAGGATACGGTGCGTGACTGGCTCGAGGGCTACGGTTATCGCAACATCCGCATGCCATTGGTGGAGCCGACTGCGTTGTTCAAACGCGCCATCGGTGAGGTGACCGACATCGTTGAGAAAGAGATGTACAGCTTCGAAGATAGCCTCAACGGTGACCAGCTCACCTTGCGTCCAGAAGGTACGGCATCCTGCGTGCGTGCTGTGTTGCAACACAATCTGCTGTATAACGCGCCGCAACGCTTGTATTACCAAGGTCAGATGTTCCGTCACGAACGTCCACAGAAGGGGCGTTATCGTCAGTTCCATCAAGTCGGTGTGGAGGCATTGGGTTTCGCAGGGCCGGACATCGATGCAGAGCAGATCGTGATGTGCGCGCGCTTGTGGAAGAGATTGGGCATCAAGGATGTGGCGTTGCAGATCAATACGCTGGGTGATGTCGCGTCACGCCAACGCCATCGTGAGAAACTCATCGCTTATTTCGAGCAACACAAAGAAGCTTTGGATGCCGAGGCGCAACGTCGCTTGTTCAGCAACCCATTGCGTATCCTCGATACCAAGAACCCCGCGATGCAGGACTTGGTGAGTGCGGCACCGAAATTGATGGACGAGTTGGATGAGGATGCAGTCAAGCATTTCGAAGCGGTGCAAGCCATCCTGAGGCAACATGGCATCCCCTACGAGATCAACACGCGTTTGGTGCGTGGATTGGATTACTACAACCGCACCGTGTTCGAGTGGGTCACTACGCGTCTCGGAGCGCAAGGCACGATCTGTGCGGGCGGTCGTTACGACGGCTTGATCGAGCAGATCGGTGGCAAACCTGCACCAGCTTGTGGTTTTGCGATGGGCGTAGAGCGCCTGCTGGCTTTGCTACAGGACGATGGCATGCAGAACCCGGCTGCGCCTTTGGATGTTTACGTGGTGCATCAAGGTGAGCAAGCTCAGTCCTTGGCATGGCGTGTGGCGGAGACCTTGCGCGATGCCAACTTAAAAGTGCTTTTGCATTGCGGCGGCGGAAGCTTCAAGTCGCAGATGAAGAAAGCGGACGGTAGCGCTGCTGCTTGCGCAATCATCATTGGAGATGACGAAGTGGCTGCCAATGCGGTCACCTTCAAGCCTTTGCGCGGTGGGGGTGAGCAACAAAAAATTAGTGTGGAAGCGTTGCAAGTAAAGATTCGTGAATTGATCAAATAAAGGAAAGAACATGGCTGAATTAGATTTGCAAGAACAAGAACAGGTCGATGCGCTGAAGGCATGGTGGAAAGACAATGGCAAGTGGGTAGTTGGCGTAGTGGTCGTTGCGCTTTTGGCTTTCGCTGGAACTCAGTTCTGGAAGAAACACCAAGCAAGCCAAGCTGACGATGCAGCCAAGCTTTATGTGGAAGTGATGAAGCAGGTTTCTACTAACGATGCTAAGCGTATCGGTGATGCGGCGGATGCGTTGGCAAGTAAATTCGGTAGCAGCGCCTACGCACCACGTGCGCAATTGTTGGCGGCGCAAGCCAGCATCCAAGCTAAAGATCTTCCACACGCCAAAGCGCAACTATTCTGGGTCATCGAGCATGCCAACGAGGTCGCGTTGCAAGATGCTGCTCGTTTGAAATTGGCGAGTGTGTTGCTGGACGAGAAGAAATATGACGAAGCGTTGAAGCAATTGGATGCGGCTCATCCAGAGTCATTCACTGGTCTGTACTCTGACTTAAAGGGTGATGTGTTGAGCGCGATGGGTAAAGTGGCAGAGGCACGTGTGGCCTATCAGTTAGCGTTGGATAAGACCGATGCTAAGAGTATGTACCGCAATCTGATCCAGCTGAAGTTGGATGGTTTGGGCGCAGCAAAATGAGATTTGGACGTCTTTTAGCGCTCGCGTTAACACTCTCTATCGTTGCTTGTAGCAGCGACAAAGCTGCGATCCAGCCTGCCAAGTTGGTTTCGTTTAAACCATCAGCGAAGGTGGAGGTGCGTTGGAAGCAGAGTGTGGGTGAAGCTGGTTTCAGCGTGCTGACACCAGCCGTTACGCGTGAAGGCGTGTTTGCTGCCGACACTAAGTATGTGTACCGTTTCGATCGCGACAACGGCAAGAAGGTGTGGCGAATCGAACCTGGCTTCACGATCTCTGGTGGGGTGGGCGCGGGTGACGGACTGGTCTTGGTCGGCGGAGATAAAGGCGAAGTCGCAGCCTATGAAGATGAGACAGGTAATCTGCGTTGGAAGACGAAAGCATCTAGTGAGGTGCTGAGTGCGCCGAAAATTGCAGATGGCATCGTTGTCGTTCGCACGGGGAATGGCCGTATCGCAGGACTAGATGCGCAGGATGGCAAACGTATCTGGTTGTATGAGCGTTCTACGCCGACTTTGATCGTGCGCAACCATGCAGGTATCGTCATTCGTAACGGCATGGTGTACGCAGGTTTCGCGGCGGGCAAAGTGGCGGCAATCGGTCTGACCAAAGGTGTGGTCATTTGGGAATCAGCGGTGTCGCACCCCAAGGGCAACACCGAGCTTGAACGTATCAGCGATATCACCAGCCTGCCAGCAGTAGACGACACTCAGATCTGTGCGGTGGCGTTCCAAGGGCGCATAGCGTGTTTTGATGCGGTACAAGGCGGCACCTTATGGTCTCGCGATTTCTCTAGTGACAAGGGCTTGTCTCTATTCGGTTCCAATCTATACATCACCGACTCCGACAGCAATGTGTTGGCGGCAGATAGAGCAACAGGTAGCTCTTTGTGGAAGAACGATCAGTTGTCGTTCCGAGCTGCGACGGCAACATTCCCTTTGGATGACTTCCTGTTGGTGGGCGACTATGAGGGGTATATCCATGTGTTGAAGCGCGAGGATGGTAGTTTCGTCGCGCGCCAGAAAACGGATGGCAGTGCCATCCTGACACCGCCAGTCACATTGGGTGACGGCGCATTGATCCAAACCAGCGGCGGCGAGCTGTATTCCATCGCCATCAAATAACGATATTCATGTTACCTACACTCGTACTCGTCGGTCGTCCTAACGTCGGCAAATCCACTTTGTTCAATCGCCTCACGCGCAGTCGTGATGCTTTGGTGGCCGATCAACCTGGACTGACACGCGACCGCCACTATGGCAAAGGTCGTGTCGGCGAACGCCCATATCTGGTGGTGGATACCGGTGGTCTGGAGCCCGTCGCCAAAGAAGGCATTCTGTACGAGATGGCGAAACAGACGCGCCAAGCTATCGATGAGGCAGACCTCGTGCTGTTCATCGTGGATGGACGTGCGGGACTGACTCCGCAAGATCGCATCATCGCTACACAACTGCGCAAGACGGGACGTCCGTTGATGTTGTTGGTGAACAAAGCCGAGGGTATGCAAAGTACGCGCGTCACGGCGGAGTTCCACGAGCTTGCATTGGGTGTGCCTATCCCCATCTCGTCAGCGCATGGTGACAACGTCACGGAGATGATCGGTCTTGCGCTGGATGAGTTACCTGCATTCGAAGAAGAGACTGAAGAGAAATCGACTCATCCTAAGTTGGTCATCGTTGGTCGACCCAATGTTGGCAAATCCACCTTGGTCAACGCCATCCTAGGTGAAGAGCGCGTCATCGCCTATGACCAGCCGAGCACGACGCGCGACTCCATCTACATCGACTTCGAGCGTGGCGGCAAGCAGTACACCATCATCGATACGGCAGGCGTGCGTCGCCGTGGCAAGATCGACGAAGCCATCGAGAAATTCTCGGTGGTGAAGACCTTGCAAGCGATCGAAGATGCGAACGTGGTCGTGTTGGTGGTGGATGCACGTGATCAGATCACCGAGCAGGATGCGCACCTTGCAGACTTCGTGTTGCAAACGGGCCGAGCTTTGGTGTTGGCGGTGAACAAATGGGATGGACTGGACGAATACAAGCGTGATACCGCCAAACGTGACATCGAGCGCAAGTTACACTTCTTAAGCTTCGCCAAGCGCCACTTCATCTCGGCGCTGAATGGCACGGGGGTGGATGCATTGCTCAAGTCTGTGAATCAGGCTTATGAAGCGGCAATGAGAAAATTGCCTACGCCACAATTGACACGCGTGCTGCTAGCCGCAGTCGAAAAACAACAACCGCCACGCGGGAGCATCTTCCGCCCCAAGATGCGTTATGCCCATCAAGGCGGTAGCAATCCTCCTCTCATCGTGGTGCATGGCAGTGCGCTGGATAAAGTGCCCGAGACCTATCGTCGTTATCTTGAGTCGTGCTTTAGTGATGCCTTCAAGCTGGAAGGGACGCCCTTGCGTATCGAATTCAAGTCGGGTAAGAACCCGTTTGCTGATAAAGCACCGCGTCCGCTTACCGAGAGCGAAGAGCGTGCAGCGCACACAGCCCGCAAGCGCGGACGCCGCAAGTACGGCTGAACTTGCCAGCCACTTTCTAAATTCTGGGTTATCCAGTAGAGTGGCACCGTCTTAACCACCATAAGAGTCGATAATCATGAGTACAAAAGGGCAACAACTACAAGACCCGTTCCTGAATGCATTGCGCAAGGAACATGTGCAGGTCGCGATCTACCTCGTCAACGGTATTAAGTTGCAAGGTCAGGTCGAGTCGTTCGACCAATATGTGGTACTACTTAAGAACACGGTCACACAGATGGTCTATAAACACGCCATCTCCACCATCGTTCCTGCGCGCGCTGTCACCATCCCATTCGACGCTGAGTGATGTCTGAAGCAACCACGGTCGCCAATACGGCGATATTGGTCAGTCTTGACCTTGGCACTCCCGATTACGCAGAAAGCCTAGAAGAGTTACGCCTGCTGGCAGAAAGTGCTGGTGTGCGGACACTCGCCTTGGTCGAAGGAAAGCGTCAACGTCCCGATGCAGCAACATTCGCTGGAAGTGGCAAGGTCGACGAGATCGCTGCACTGGTCGAAGAATTGGAAGCGCCGCTGGTCATCTTCAATCACGACCTTTCACCTGCGCAGATGCGCAATCTCACTACGAAGATGCAGACCAGGGTTATCGACCGCACCATGCTGATCTTGGATATCTTCGCCTTGCGCGCGCAAAGCCACGAGGGCAAGGTGCAAGTCGAATTGGCGCAGCTCAAATATCTATCCACGCGTCTGGTGGGTATGAATATGGACATGGGGCAGCAAAAGTTCGCTGTCGGCGCACGCGGCCCCGGTGAGACCCAGCTTGAATTGGACAGGCGCAAGCTGGATAGGCGCGTACATCTACTGAATGAGCGCCTGAAGCAACTCAAGCGCCATCGTGAATTGCAGCGTAAGGCCCGAGATCGTTCCGATGTGATGTCTGTATCCATCGTGGGTTATACCAACGCGGGCAAGTCGACGATGTTCAATCGGCTGACCAATTCCAATGTGTA
>PNNY01000064.1 GCA_013824485.1 Sideroxydans sp. | reverse complement strand
TGGATCGCCCACATCGGTGCGGCGGATACGCGCAGGGTCGGTCGGCATGGTGCGGATCTTCTTGCTCACTTCAGCCTCGTCTTCTCGCAGGCTGATAGTGTTGTTGTAGGACTTGGACATCTTCTGTCCGTCCAGTCCTGGCATCTTGGAAGCGGCTGTGAGCATGGCTTGAGGTTCGGACAAGATCATCTTGCCACCGCCCTCAAGATAGCCGAACAGACGCTCGCGGTCGCCGTGGCTCAGGTTCTGCTGCTCGTCCAACAAGGCTTTAGCGGACTCCAATGCTTCATCATCGCCCTGCTCTTGATAACGTGTGCGCAGGTCGACATACAACTTGGATTTCTTTCCACCTAACTTCTTGATGGCGGCTTCCGCTTTTTCTTGGAAGCCGATCTCTTTGCCGTAGATGTGATTGAAGCGACGTGCGATCTCGCGCGTGAATTCGATGTGCGGCACTTGGTCTTCGCCCACAGGTACTTGGGTGGCGCGGTAGATAAGGATGTCGGCGCTCTGCAACAGCGGGTAACCTAGAAAGCCATAGGTGCTGAGGTCTTTGCCTGACAGTTTCTCTTGTTGGTCTTTATAGGTCGGCATGCGTTCCAACCATCCCAACGGCGTGATCATGGAGAGCAGTAGATGTAGCTCGGCATGCTCTGGCACTTTGGATTGAATGAAGAGCGTGGCATGTGCTGGATCGACCCCTGCGGCCAGCCAATCAACGACCATGTCCCACACGGATTGTTCGATGATCTGCGGATTATCGTAATGCGTGGTCAGCGCGTGCCAGTCGGCCACAAAGAACAGGCACTCGAATTCGTGCTGCATCTGCACCCAGTTCTTCAACACACCGTGGTAATGCCCCAAGTGCAAACTGCCTGTGGGACGCATTCCGGATAAAACTCGATCAGCAAACATAGCTCGACTTCACAATCAAAAGATAAAGTTAATGAATTTCATCACCGCGACGACCGGCGGGGTCAATATCCATCCCAATACTGGCGTGATGGCCAGACCGATGAGGATGAACATGCCATAGGGCTCGATACGTGACAGTTGATACGCCTGACGATGCGGTAACAGACTGACTGCCACTCGCCCACCGTCCAACGGAGGCAAGGGCAGCAGATTCAGCACCATCAAAATGGCGTTTATTTTAACGCCTATCTGCGCCATCTCTAGCAAGGGCTCGGTGAAATATCCCCCCGGGAACATCCACGCGACTTTGATCATCAGCCCCCAGAACAAGGCCATCACCAGATTCGATGCTGGCCCTGCGATGGCTACCCACAACATGTCTTGCTTGGGGCGACGTAATGCTGCAAAATTGACGGGCACAGGTTTGGCCCAACCGAACAGGATGCCCCCCAATGCCAATGTCAGTAGCGGCAACAAGATGGTACCGACCGGATCGATGTGGCGGATTGGATTGAGCGAGATGCGGCCCTGCTGATAGGCCGTCATATCCCCGAAGTGACGCGCCACATAACCGTGCGCCGCCTCATGGATGGTGATGGCAAACAACACGGGGATCGCCGCAATGGCGATGAGTTGAATCAAATCGTCCATCTAGTTATCAAGTCCAAACGGAGCCAAATCACCATGTCCAGCGCGTACCAATACGGGCGTGTCACTGGTCAGATCGATCACCGTGGTTGGGTCGATACCCACTAGACCACCTTCGATGATGAGATCGACCTGACGCTCAAGATGCTCACGTATCTCGTCCACATCTGTGAGAGGGAAATTCGCTTCCGGCAAGATGAGCGTCGAACTCAACATTGGCTCGCCTAGCTCTTCGAGCAGCAACAATGCGATGGGATGATTTGGTATACGCACGCCGACCGTACTACGTTTGGGATGCTGCAATCGACGCGGCACTTCTTTGGTCGCTTCGAGAATGAAGGTGTAAGCACCCGGTGTGTTGTTCTTGAGCAGACGGAATTGTGCGTTGCTCACTCTCGCATAGGTTGAAAGTTCGGACAAATCGCGACAGATCAGCGTCAGGTGGTGCTTGTCGTCCAAACCGCGTATCTGACGGATACGGGTGACCGCCTCTTTATCCTCCAAATGACAGCCGATGGCATAACCGGAATCGGTCGGATACACGACTACGGCACCATCACGCAACATAGCGGCGGCCTGTTTGATCAGGCGCGGCTGCGGATTATCAGGATGTAAGGAAAAGAACTGGGCCATCAGGCGGCTTTCAATGCAGAAGTGTGCTGCCAATGCTCCCAGACTGGGCGGCAACCAAGGGGGAGATCGGGCAGACGCCCCAAGTCGCGATAGCTTTCTTGCGGGCCGTGGAAGTCTGAACCACAGGAGGACATCAAGCCGAACTCCTCGGCGTAACGTGCGAACTCAGCGTACTGCGGTGGCGTGTGACTGCCCGTCACCACCTCTACCGCGCCTCCACCTAATTCGACGAATACGCCCAACAGCTCGTGCATGGTCTGCTTGCCCATGCTGTGCTTGCCCACCATGTAACGACCGGGATGCGCTAACACCGCGATACCACCGCTGCCGCGTATCCATGAGATGGCATCCGCCAGATCAGCCCACTGGTGCGGAACATAACCCGGCTTACCACTGGCAAGGTAGCGATTGAAGACGCTCTTCACATCTTTGCAGTGGCCGGATTCCACCAGATAGCGTGCGAAATGGGTGCGCCCGATCATGTTGGGATTGGTGGTGAATTTGTACGCACCTTGTAGCACGCCACCAATGCCGATCTTGGCTAATTCATCGGCCATCTTTTGCGCGCGTTCACCGCGTCCACTGCGTACTTTTTTAAGACCTTCGACCAGCGGTTCGTACATAGGGTCGATGCCTAGACCAACGATGTGCAAGGTGTGTTTGCGCCACGAGACCGATATCTCGACGCCGTTGATGAAGGTCATGCCGCACTGATCGGCTGCGGCTCGCGCTTCTAGCAGACCATCCGTGTCATCATGGTCGGTCAATGCCAACATGGTCACGCCGCGCTCAGACGCACGTGCGACGATCTCGGTCGGCGTGAGTGTCCCGTCTGAAAAAGTGGAGTGACAATGTAGGTCGTAATCAAGCATCGCCGCCGCCCTTCTTCATGACCTTCCCCTCTTCGGCACGTTTTCGGCGCACCTCTTTGGGGTCGGCGATGAGGGGGCGATATATCTCGATACGGTCTTTCTCGCGCAGCACGACATCGGCCTTGCTCAATTTGCTGAAGATGCCGAACTTACTCTTCGCCAAGTCAATGTCAGGATATTTGTTGGTGATGCCAGACAGACGAACACCTTCGATGAGCGTCGTTCCCGCAGGCACGTCCAATTTCAGCAGCGTCTGCTCATGCGCCAAGGCGTAGACGACTTCGATATGTATCTTTTCAGCACTCATTATGTCGCATAGACCTTTTCGGCGCGGTGGATGAAAGCATCCACAAAATTATTGGCGATGTAGTGAAAAACGGGGCCTACTAGCTTCTCCAACAACTTGTTAGAGAACTCGTAATTCAAGCGGAACGCTATTTTACAGGCAGTCGGGGACAATTCGATAAAAAGCCACTCCCCGTCCAAGTGACGGAACGGGCCATTGAGCAAAGTCATATCGATACGGTTGGGGATGGTGCGTTGATTCTCGGTACTGAAGCTCTGCTTGATATGGTGGTAATCGATATGCAAAGTGGCGTGCATGGTCTCCCCCACCATCTTGTCCACGCTCGCCCCGCCACACCAAGGCAGGAACTCGGGATAGGCTTCCACCCTATCCACCAGATTGAACATCTGCTCCGCACTGTGCGGAACGATCACCGTCTTTTCTACCAATGCCATCGCTTATCAAAGCCCGTGAACAAAGGCTGGTAGAATATCGCAACACACCGTAAAACTCACCTTTTCATGAGCATTATTAACAATAAAAAAGCGTTTCACGAGTACTTTATCGAAGAAAAGTACGAGGCTGGTCTTGTCCTGCAAGGATGGGAAATCAAAGCCATCCGCGATGGACGTGTGCAACTCAAAGAAGCCTACGTAACCACCAAAGACGGTGCGTTATACCTGTTCGGGTCGCATATCAGTCCCCTGACCAGCGCCTCCACCCACATCGTCCCCGACCCCACGCGCACCCGCAAACTACTGCTACACGCACACCAGATCGACAAGCTCATCGGGAAGACCCAACGTGCTGGCTACACCATCATGCCGCTGGATATGCACTACAAGGGAGGACGTGTGAAGTTGGAGATCGGGCTGGCGAAGGGAAAAAAGGAGCACGATAAACGTGCTACTGAAAGGGAGCGCGAGTCGAAACGCGAGGCTGCGCAGGCGATGAAGAAAGAAAGACGCTAGATATGCCTGCCACTGATTCCGCCTCTGCCGATACGCGCTACACATTCACAGGCCAGTTCCTTGAAGCTTCGGCGATGTTCGTTCGACGGGCTCGTGAAATTGAGCAGTCCGCAACTGAACTAACTGATGATGCGACACGCTGCGAGCATAGAGGTCTTGTCTGCTCCGTAATCATGCAGTGCGTCGCCGCCCTAGAGACTGAAGCCCACGAGATTTGCACACATGGCCCTAGCTCGCACTTAGGTTCGAACGGCACAGATACTGCGGCAAAAAACTTCTTGCTACCTGTATCAGAGTTCGTTGACAATCAGTCTGCTCTCGACCGCTTTGACCTCATCCTTCACTTGCTCAAAAGACCGTGCCTCGACAAGGGAGCAAATCCATATCAAAGCACTGCGATGGTTGTCCGCCTGCGAAACGAAATCATTCACTACAAATCGAAGTGGGGCGTGGAAATGGAACGAAGCAAATTACAGAATGCACTTCGTACACTTGCTCACAAGCCACCACCGTTCGCTCATCCCAGCATGAATTTCTTTCCCCATCTCTGCTTGAGTGCAGACTGTGCGGCTTGGGCCTTGGCATCGGTCGTGGAGTTTCTTGAAACGTTCTACGTCGCACTCGGTGTTCCCAGCCGTTTCGCTTCATACCGTCAGCGCCTAGTGCCATGATCGCAATGTCCAGCAACAACGAAATCCAAGAGAGCCAAACAAAGATCGTGATATGACTTTATTCTCGAGGGTTTTTCAGACTCCTTAGGAGGACATGATGTCCAACTCCGAACGCATCCATATTGATAGTCACGAAGTTAAAGAAGGTAAAGCTGGGGACGGCATCATACAGTCCAACATATTCAGCCAATTGCGATGGAGAAATCCACTCGTCATAACTGCCTGTACTTTAGTGTTGACTTTAATTTCCAGCATAGTCTTAGCTAGTTTTAATGCAGATAAAGAGCGCGAATTGGAGTTGTTGAAAGCAGAGCGGGGACTAATACTTCAAATGCTTCAGACTAACGGCGACACTGAAAAAGCAAAAGATAATCTGGAATTTCTGGTGGTCACTGGACTTGTATCAGATGCCAAAACTGCGGACAACATTAACAAGTACCTAGAAAAATATAAGGCTGAAGGTAAAGGGCCAACCACCTACACGATTGGTACTTCATACGGTAGCGGCTACACTGAACTCAATAGTTCCTACGGCTATAACTTATCACCTAGATCATCAAAGTCATTTCCACAAAAATAATTTGCGTCAACCGTCGCCTTAGAAATTTCAATAATTATGCTTAGATTTTTTTTCAAAATATTCCTGACACTTTTCACCCTCATCGTCCACGCCGCACCCCAAGGAGCCACTATGCCCAACACCTTGCAAACCACCTACCTCGCTGGCGGCTGCTTCTGGGGGATGGAAGAATTGGTGAGACAGATCCCGGGTGTTCTGGAAACCGAAGTCGGATACACCGGTGGTGATACGCCTGATGCGACATATGAGGTGGTGAAGACAGGCCGGAGCGGACATGCAGAATCGCTAAAGATCGTATTCGATACTAAGCAACTAAGCTACCGCCATCTGCTGTTCGAGTTCTTCCGTATGCACAATCCCACCACTCGCAATCAACAAGGTAACGACATCGGTACACAATATCGCTCAGCGATCTTCTACGTCAGTGAAGAACAAAAACGTACCGCAGAAGAGGTGATCAAGACCGTGGATGCTTCGGGAGAATGGAAAGCGAAGGTGGTGACTGAAGTCGTCCCATTCAAAGAGTTCTATCGAGCAGAAGACTACCATCAGGACTATCTGGTGAAACACCCTCATGGCTATACCTGCCATTACATGCGCAGGCTGCAGTTAGGTGAATGAAACTAGCGCTTTGACCTAAGGTTCAGCAGCAAACCGACTACCGCACCAGCCGCACCACACAACAAAACCTTGTTACGCATATCTTCGACCCCAGAGAGGGAACGAAATGCGCTCTGAAATCCATTGCCACCAAATGAGAAGATTGTCTTCAGGCTGACATATTCACCGCCCCATTTGCCGAAGATCAGGTAGCCGACAATCAAACCAGATATGGCAAAGGCCAGTACAAGCGATATCTTTTTCATATGCGCCTCCTATTTAAGGTCAATCAATTCGAAGCATATCCGATAAGAGCCACGGCTATCGTCAAGACACCCAAGGCTAGGTTTATTGCCACCAGTTGACGAATCTTTCCAAGCAATTCCCCCGCCTCTTTCCAGCGCTCTTTGGCGACGTGCAAACTCAGAGGGACGTACAAACCAAAGAACACGTAGCTGTAGATCACCGTCATCACCAGCCCCAATAACAACATGATGTGTATGTGATGGGATACGTGCGCCATCCCACCATATTGGTAGATAAGATAGAAACCGGTGACCAATATGCTGCCGACGGCGCCCCAAACCCAAGTGAAAAAGCGATGGAAAACCTTATCCCAGAGTCGTAAGCGCTCTGGTGGTTGCAACACTTCGACAGCGGCTGGACGTAGTACGACGTATGCAAAGAACATCCCTCCTACCCATAGGACGGCAGCTAGCAGATGAATAAGTTTGAAAGCGATCATGACACCCCTTATGTTTTGGTTTGAGTGTACAACAGTGCCTCACGCACAGGTCTGAAGCTACGCCGATGTACATCAGAAACACCATGTTCGTGCAAAGCAGCCACGTGTGCGGCGGTAGGATAACCTTTGTGTCCGTCGAAGCCATATTGTGGGTACTGCATGTGCAGTTTGAGCATCAACTCATCCCGCGCGGTCTTGGCTAGGATGGATGCTGCGGAGATAGCGGCGACTTTGCTATCGCCTTTGACGATGGCCTCACTTGGAATTCCCGTTTGAGGGCAATACAGACCATCAACCAACACTTGCTGAGGCTGGATTGGTAACGCTAACACTGCGCGGCGCATCGCTAACAAGGTGGCCTGCAAGATGTTGAGTGTGTCGATCTCTTCGACCTCGGCATAGGCGACAGCCCAAGCCAAGGCGCGTTCTCTGATGATGGGCGCTAACAGGTCGCGCTGCTTTTCAGAGAGTTTCTTGGAGTCGGCCAAGCCCGCTATGGGGCGCGCTGGGTCGAGGATGACTGCCGCCGCACTGACAGGTCCAGCCAATGGCCCACGCCCTGCCTCATCCACACCGCAGATGAGCAGGATATCGCTCATGCGAGATAAGGGAGGATGGCTGCAGCTGCTTTTTGCGCAGTGTTCTGACGCAAGGTCTGATGCATGACGCTAAAGGTCTCTTCCAACTCAGACACCGCATTCTTGTTGTTGACCAGATTGAGCAAGGCTTGGGCGAGGTTTTCGGGCGTGGCATCGTCTTGCAATATCTCTGGCACGACGAAACGTCCAGCCAAGATATTGGGAAGACCGACATAACGTTGGTACATCTTGCGTTTGTGCAGCCACCAAGACAATGCGGGCATCTTGTAGGTGATGACCATGGGGCGTTTCAGCAGCGCCGCTTCCAGCGTTGCCGTCCCCGATGCCACCAACACACCATCGGCGGCGACCATGGCATCGTGCGCATGACCGAACAGCATGGTGATCGGCAATTGCTGTGCTTCTAATTTCCACAGCACCTCTTCAAAGATGTTGCGCGTCTCGCGACTGGCGAGAGGTACTAAGAATTGGGCTTCTGGCAGTTTCTGCAGGATGAGCTTCGCAGTCTCGATGTAGGTATGAGCGAGCTGCCTCACTTCACTCTGGCGACTGCCCGGCAGGAAAGCGAACACCTTGGCAGTCTTAGGCATGATACGCATCTGTTCGCGCATCTCAGCACGCTTGGGATGGTCCGGCAGAAAGTCCGCTAATGGGTGTCCCACGTAAGTCACGGGCACGCCTACCTTCTCGTATAGGGGGGCCTCGAACGGGAACAGTGCCAGTACGTGTGACACCGCCTGTTTTATCTTGTGGATACGCTCACCGCGCCAAGCCCAGATAGATGGGCTGACGTAATGCACGGTCGGCACTCCACTCTGCTTCAGCACCAATTCCAGATCAAGATTGAAGTCCGGCGCATCGACACCAATGAAGAGATCGGGCGGTTGAGCAAGGAAGCGTTCGCGCAATTGACGGCGGATGCCTACGATCTCACGGTAGTGGCGCAGCACCTCGACGTAGCCACGAACGGCAAGCTTCTCCATCGGGAACAACACGTCCATGCCTAT
Source organism: Sideroxydans sp. (assembly GCA_013824485.1). Classification (GTDB taxonomy): domain Bacteria; phylum Pseudomonadota; class Gammaproteobacteria; order Burkholderiales; family Gallionellaceae; genus Sideroxyarcus. Next base: position 2,363 of record PNNY01000064.1, on the reverse strand, counting down.
TGCTTGCATCTTAGGACCACCGATACCGATGAAACGCACGTTTGGTGCGGCACCTTTGATGGCAGTCATCAGCATGCTACCTAGAAGGTCGCCCGATGCCTCACCTGCCACGATGGCGATGGTTTTAACTTGCTCTGACATAGATTAACGAACGATACCGCGTTGGGTACGGTTGAGGAAATCGGACATCAGTTTCAATTCAGGATGTTCCACCAACTGTTCATTGATGGCTTTCTTTGCCTCTTCCAGCGTCAGGCCCGATTTGTAGAGAGTCTTGTAGGCACGCTTGATCGCCATCACAGCCGCACTAGAGAAACCACGGCGCTTCAAGCCCTCAGAGTTCGTACCATGCGGCGCTGCCGGATTGCCTGATACCGTGACATAAGGTGGGATGTCTTGGAACAAGATGCTGCCCATGCCAGTGATGACATGCGAACCGATCTGGCAGAACTGATGCACCACGGTGAAACCACCAAGGATGGCGAAGTCGTCCACGATGACGTGGCCAGCCAACTGCGCGTTGTTGGCGAAGATGGTGTTGTTGCCTACTTGGCAGTCATGTGCCAAGTGAACGTAAGCCATGATCCAATTCTTGTTGCCGACGCGTGTCACGCCACCATCCTGCGCCGTACCCAAGTTGAAGGTACAGAACTCGCGGATCATATTGTCGTCACCGATCTCCAACCGCGTCGGTTCGCCCGCATATTTTTTATCCTGCGGGATCTCACCCAAGGAACTGAATTGGAAGATGCGATTGTTCTTGCCGATGGTCGTGTGACCATTTATGACGACATGCGGCCCGATAGTCGTACCCGCACCGATCTCGACGTGCTCGCCGATGATGGAATAGGCACCCACGCTAACGTCCTCAGCGAGCTTGGCGTTGGGATGGATGATCGCAGTTGGATGACGCAGGCTGTCCATTATTTATCCTTGATGGTGCAGATCAATTCTGCTTCGGCAGCGATCTGGCCGTCCACTTCAGCAGTGCCTTTGAACTTGAACATGCCACGACGGTTCATGGTGAGCTCCATACGGAAGATCAATTGGTCACCTGCCGTAACAGGACGTTTAAAACGTGCATTATCGATACCGACAAAGTAGTAGACCGAATTGGCATCCGGTTTGGTGCCCATGCTCTTGAACGACAACAGCGCCGAAGCTTGTGCCATCGCTTCGATGACAAGCACCCCTGGCATCACAGGGTGGTGAGGATAATGTCCCGGAAAGAACGGCTCGTTGATGGTGACGTTCTTCAATGCCACGATGCGCTCGTTCGGCACGACTTCCAACACGCGATCGATCAGCAAGAATGGGTAGCGATGCGGCAAATGTTCGAGGACTTCGTGGATATCCATTGTGATTGGCGTGCTCATGAGTTTTTCTCCGTAAGTGTTGCTATCTGTTGTTCTAATTTCTTGATGCGGTCTGACATCTCATTCAGATGGCGCAGTTGCGCTGCATTCTTGCGCCATGCGTGATTGTCATCGAATGGGAATGTGCCCGTGTAAGTGCCCTTTTCGCGGATCGATTTCGTGATGATCGTTCCGGAAGATACCTCGACTTGATCTGCGATCTGCAAATGCCCCAAGATAATCGCCCCACCACCGATACGGCAATGACGACCTATGTTGGCGCTACCCGCGATACCCACACAACCTGCAATCGCAGTATGTGCGCCGATACGAACATTGTGCGCAACTTGAATCTGGTTATCTAATTTAGCGCCCTCTTCGATGACTGTGTCATCCAATGCGCCGCGGTCTACCGTGGTGTTCGCACCAATCTCGACGTGATCACCAATCACCGCACGACCGATCTGCGGGATCTTCAACCAGCGTCCTTCTTCCATTGCGATGCCGAATCCATCCGCACCGATCACCACACCCGAGTGCAAGATGACGTGATCACCGACGACACAATCTTGATAGACGACTACGCGCGGATATAGACGAGTGTTTTCACCTATCGAAGCCCCGTCACCGATGACGCAACCTGACATCACGACCGCACCTGCGCCAATCTTTGCACCTTCTCCGACAGAAACCAAAGCCGCGACATGTGCGTCAGGCGAGACCTGCGCACTCTTGGCGATCACCGCAGAGGGATGGACGCCGGATGCATATTCTTTCAGCGGATTAAGGAATGCTGAGAGCTTGGCGAAATAGGAATAGGGATTGGTTGCAATGATGCGAGGGATCGTGGTCGCTGCAGAATCGGATTCCGACAAGATGACGGCAGCAGCCTGACTGCTTTCCAATTGCTTGCGGTACTTCGCATTGGCTAAGAAAGCGATTTCGCCTTTTTGGGCTGCATCCAATGTGGCGATCTGGGTGATCAGGGTATCTGCATCACCGACGACT
>PNNY01000063.1 GCA_013824485.1 Sideroxydans sp. | reverse complement strand
CAGTCACTTGGGGGTGGCTGGAGAGATGCGATTCCGTATCGCGGTCTTTCCCCGCTAATTCGTTTAGTACGCTACGCAGGTCTGCGTTTGGAGTGACAGAAAATGAACTAGGTGAGGCAGATTTGAGGGCACTTCCTGATTCCCTAGATACTGCCTTGATAACATCCTTCAGCAGTTCGGGCGAATTTTTGCGGTCCTTATCCATGGTCTTTATTTGGGTTGGTACAAAGTATCTTCTGCGGGGCGCAGATTGTCGTTGCAGTTATCTGAGCCGCAAGCAAAGGTGCAAGTGAAATCCAGATTTGTTTGGACATTGATCCGGTCGCGGCACTTATCGTCATCCGAGGTACCTTGATACCACTCGCGGTATACACGGTCAAAATTGCCGCAACCACGTGTGACGGTCTTCGAGCCATCCTGATGGTTATCGATAAAAGTGATACACCAATTGTTGGGAGCATCGCAGGTGATCTCTTGGTGAACGAGTTCGCAGAGATCCGGCATGGCAGGATCACAGGTGCGACATTTGACCGAGTCCTTTTTGTCTTCACCGGGGCGTTGGGCGGGAGCCGCAGCAGCAGGCGTGACGGAGGGCGAGGGTTTCGCAGCGGGTGCGGCAGGTACTGGTGTTACGGGGACAGCGGGTTTGTAGTTGGGGTCGGCGATGCACTTCAATCCCATACCTGGCATGGTTCCAGTTGGGCAAGCAGGGAAGCATCCCCACTCAGGGTTATTGTCAAAACTCCATGTCCTGAATGCATCACTACCTGCAGCACATTGCGGTTTCGGAGGGATAGTGACGCACAGCTTCGTGTCGTGATGTTTGATTTGGTTAGACCCGCAAACGATTTCTGTGCAATTCGCTGGATTGGTGAGATCACGACTTTGACCCGCTGAACACTTAGGTGTGCATGCAGGACCGCTTGGCAAAGTCACCATCTCCTGATCGACCGCACACTGTGGCGTCACTATTGGGGGGGCAATGCTTGCTAGAGGCCGACTGCCTTCAGCACATGAAGATGGCAGGAACTTTGCGTCGAGAGCTGGGCTAGTGGGAGTCGCATATTTGCTGCCATTCGTGCAGTGCCAATCACCGTTATCACGCCATTCGAGGGCGAATCCGGTCACGGTATTGGGAACAGTTGGGTTGGCTTCTGGTAGGCGCAAGGTAGCTAGGAGGTACCCTTTTAGGCCATCACCTGGTTTACCTATTTTCCAGGTAAGCATTTCTAAGGTCTGTTTCTGACTTGAATCAAAATTAAGGATGCGCCCCCTAGATAATTTTTCACCGCTGGCGTCATCGATGATGAGTTGGGTTCTTGAGGCTTCGGCAAATTCAAAAGCTTCGATGACTCGCGCTCTTGTTTGGTAGTTCTGGTAGGAGGGGATGGCAATTGCAATCAACGCACCGAGAATAGCGACCACGACAAGGATCTCGATCAAGGTAAAACCACGATTAATTTTCATTTTGCTTCTCCGGAAAATGTGTGTGCCGAATGTAAATTTAAGATGGGGCATGTGCGAAGTCTCAGGGGGGCATGACGTTATGTTTGACAGTGCTTGTTAACGTGTTTACATTGATTCCATATTAGTTCGATATCGCATGACACGCAAATGAGCGACGCACTTAAAGACCAACTTCTTCAGTCAGCCAAACGCCTTTTCCTGACGCATGGCTACGACGCCGTGGGGATGCGCGACATCGCTAAAGCCGTTGGTCTTCAACCTGTTCAGGTATATCGGCTCGATTTAAGCAAATCTGACATCCTCGCTGAAATAATCATCGAATTGAATGAGGCTCAGATACGACAGCTTCCCGAATTACGTGCTCGCATCAGCGATGCCTCGCTCGTTGAGATGGTCTGCGCCTATTTTCATGAATTGTATGTGTTGGATATTCAGTACCTGCCGATTCGTTCAGTCGGTGCGGCTTATGGCTGGTTGTGGAGTGGCACTTATGAAGAAAAAATCATTAGTCAGGTGATGCAGCTATTGCAGCCAGTGGTGGAATGGATGCGAGAAGCAGGGCTGACACAAATCGAAGCGCGAGGCTTTGGTATCTGGTCGGTCTATTACGTTGGTTTCCGGCGAGCCGTCGTCAATGGTGGCAATGCTGACGACTGCATACAGATGATTCGCCCAACGCTTGAGGTATTGCTTGGAAAAGTGCGACATACAGAACGATGTGACTGCAATACCAACAAAGTTGCGCCATCGTGAATCATCAAATCATCAATACGATAATTTTGGGAGGAGAATCAAATGACCTTGATGTGGAGAAAACAACTTGAGATCGGCGATGAAACGATAGATGTGGATCACAAATATCTGATCTGCATGATTAATACTGTCGAGTTGACGATGCGCACACCAGAGCATCGTGATTTGTTACCAGCTACGCTAGAACAACTGGTCGAATACACACATGCTCACTTCAGGCGAGAAGAAGCGATCATGCTGAGTGTCAACTACCCGCGATATCAACAACACAAGGAGCAGCATCAGAGGCTTATTCAGGAGTTGGACGAAATCCAGAAAAAGATCCAAGCAAGGGGTGAAGGTGAGTTTTCACAAGAGGAAATTTCCGACCTTGCAAATCTATTCCGTCATTGGCTACTTGAACATCTTGTAAAAGAGGATATGTTGATGAAGCCTTTTTTGGCGGGGAAATAGCGTTCGATCAAGTTGAATAGTGGTGGCGGGCTGTGCGCTCAATTTATTTTCATTCAATAAACCCATCCGCGATCAATTCTTCCAGTAGGTCACTGTAGTCATGCGCGCCACGGCTAGTAGGTGCGTGTTCGAAGATGGTCTTATTCAAGGCGGGGCTCTCAGCCAAGCTCACGTTCTCTGAGATGCGGGTGCGGCACACGTCTGCGCCGAAATGTTCTTCCACTTGCTTCAATACATCCCACGCCATCTTTCTGCGTCCATCGAAACGGGTGAGCAGGTAACGTCGTTTGACGCGGCGCTTGAGTACGTTCTCTAAGGCATGCAGTGTCTTCTCGATCTGCATCGCGCCGTTGGTGGAAAGATGGTCTGCAGATATGGGTACGATCAGTCCGTTACAAGCGAAGATGGCGTTCAAGGAAAGTACGCCGATCAAGGGGCTGCAGTCCATGATCAAGGGGGCGTCTTTATCGCCGAACTTTTCTAATCGCAGTGCAGTGTTGAGTTTGTTCACCACGTTGTATCCCTTGCCGTACAGCACGTCCACTTTGGAAAGTTCGGTGTGGGAGGGGATGACGTGCATGCCGTTGGTGGAGGTGTGCACCAGTTCGCGCAGGGGGCGGTTGTGGTGGAATGCAGCCAATACCGTTTCGTCGCCAGATTTGGCGGTGACGTTGGTGATGGAGCTGAATTGGGCTTGTGGGTCTAGGTCGATGGCGTAGGTGGAACGTCCACTACGCAAGAGCGCTGCGGCAAGGTTGAGTGCTGTGGTGGTTTTGCCGACGCCGCCTTTTTGATTGAAGACTGCAATGATGCTCATGGGATCAGCGCAGCAACTCCTCGATCTTGCGGTTGGCGCCGTGTAGCTTTTTAAAGAGGGCGGTCAACAGTGCTTTGTCGATGTAGTTCTTAGCGTCACCTTTGATGCTGTCTAGTCCGGCCTTTTTGAACTCGGCCACCACCAGATGATTATCCGCAGTGACAGTGGCAGAACGCTCTAGTGTCTCGTTGGCGAAGAACACGCCTTCACCGATGCATTCACCGCTGTGGATGACGCCAACCGCTTTACCTCTGTAATAGGCGGTAGCTGTGCCAAACAAGATGACGAAGAACGATGTCATGTCTTCGCCTTCGGTGGTCATCGCTTGGCCTTGTGCGAAGGTCCTGATCTCGGCATGTTCTGAGATGGGGGTGAGCCACTCGCTAGGGATGGGGTCGAAGAACGAGCACTTGCGCAGTTCGTTGAAACGATCCGACGAGGCTTCGTCGAGGCGTTGGGTGAAGCTGGCTAAACTGGCTTGGATTGCATCGAGGTCGTCCATCGTCTACTCCCAATTTCAAACATGCGCGCAAGTTACCACAAGCCGCAGCGTATGTGTTGTGGAGCGTGTTTCAGATAAACTCACAGCATGGACATTCAAACACAGTGGGATAAAGAGAGGATTTTGAAGGCGACTGCATTCGAGCCTTTGCATCCCGTCATTGCTCGCATGGGTCAAGCGCACTTTCCGACGTTGCAGGAATGCAATGCGCTATTACTGGCACAGGAGCCGCACATCAAAGTCCATAACGGCACTGCGCTGTCCTTTATTCCGCAGGAATACGGCAGGCTGGAATTCGAGGCGCAGTACGAACCGCGTTGTTATTTGAAGGGCGAAGTACCGACCCGAGCAGACAACTGGCACGATCTGTTGAACGCACTCGTGTGGTTGACCTTCCCTCAAGCCAAGGCGGCGATCAATGGACGACACTACGCCGCGTTGATTCAAGCGGCGTTGCCAGAAGGATCGAGCGAGCGGGGCGCCGTGCGTGATGCCATCACTTTGCTGGATGAGTCTGGCGTCATCGTCCCGTATGCGGACGATGGCGTGGCTGAACTGTTGCGCGGATTCCAGTGGAAGGAATTGTTCTGGCATCAGCGGAAGCAACTGAAAGCCAATATGGGCTTCTACATCTTCGGGCACGGGCTGTACGAAAAGGCGCTGAAACCCTATGTTGGGATGACTGGGCAAGGCTTGTTACTTCCCGTGGAGAAGACTTTCTTCACTTGGTCGCTAGAGCAGCGCTTGGCACATCTGGATGAGCAATTAGCAGGCTATCTTTCAAATGCTGAGAATGCATGCAGCACGCGTGAGCTTTCGCCTGTGCCTTTGTTGGGGATACCGGGATGGAGTGCGGATAATGAAGTGCCCGCGTATTACGACAACACCGACTATTTCCGTGCGGGCAGGCAAAGCGCTGCACAACGCAAGCCACTCAATACCGCGCCTTCTAGCGTCGCAGGATAATCGCCGGCCGTGTAATCCCCCGCTAGCAGCAGATTAGGGATGGCGGTACGTTGAGTAGGACGATCTAGATTCGGTGAACAGCAGAAGGTCGCACGTTTCTCGGCGATGACTTTGAACCAATCCGGTCTTGCAACGATACCGAACTTTTCACGCAGTTCAATGATCACTTTCTTCGCCAGATCATCTTGGCTTAATTCTTGGTGTATCCCTTCCGCACTGATGACAGCAGCCAGCAAACCGTGTTGCGCGGCTATCTGCCCTTTGTCGAACAACCATTGGCTGAAACGTTGATGCAAGCCGATCATAGGATGGGGCAGACGCACGTGCTGGGGATATTGCAGATAGACGGTGTAGATGGGTTGTTGTTCCAACGCCTCTATTTGCGAGACGGTTCGAGCCATCTCAGGGATAGTGCATAACAGCTTGGCGGCAACGCTGGGCGGCGTGGCGCAGATGACGTGGCTGAAGGTTCGTGTGCCTTCGGCAGTGACCAGTTCGAAGCCATCCTGTTTGGGGGCGATGAACTCCACACCACACGAGATATGAACTTTTCCACCATGTAGCGCCACATAGTCCGCCGCACGTTGCGGGAACAACGCGGTGAAGTCGATGCGCGGCAACAACATGTCGCTATCCGCGCGTTTGCGGTTGAGCGCATCGCGCAGCACATTGAGCAAGACCTGCGCAGAGGCTTTATGGATGGGCGTATTCAGCGCGGCGATACACAGCGGTTCCCACAACTTGAGGGTGAGGTCGGCATCTTGGCCGAATTCACCGAGCAGTTGTTTGACGGTCTTGTCCTGCTCAAGCTCGAACTTCATTCCCTGTAGCTTGAGCATGAAGCCAGCCGCCTTCATGCGTTCGCTCCAAGTCAGACCTTGCGCATTGAGTAGTGCGACCAGCAGATGCAGCGGAGCGGGCAGGCGGGGCGCTTTTAGCGAGAACTGGCCGTGTAGGTCGAGTTGCAAAGGCAGGCACAGGAAATCTTTTTCTATGTCGCCCCCAACCAATTCGATGAGGCGCAATGTCTCGCGGTAGCAACCAAGTAATAGATGTTGTCCGTTGTCGAGTTGCGTGTCGTTATGCAGAACGCCGCGCGCGCGACCGCCGAGTTGCTTGGCACTTTCAAAGACAGTGACGTTGATGCCACGCGAGGTCAGTTCGGCAGCGGCAGCCATGCCTGCGTAGCCACCACCGATGATGCCAACCTTTAGTTGGTCAGCCATGCCTTGAATGCGAGCCACAACTTGTAACGTGAAGTGAGCGAGACGCGCTCTTTCAAGACGTGGCAACCGCTAGAGACGACCTCATCCAACACCGCGCGATAGATGGCAGCCATGATGAGTCCTACGCGTTGTGCTTTGCGATCGGCGGCGGGTAGATGGTCTAGTGCTTGTTGGTAGAAACGTTGCGCGCGCTCGATCTGGAACGCCATCAGTTTTTGGAAATTCTCTGTCTCGCGTGAGTTGAGGATGTCGGCAGCGGTGACACCGAACTGTTGCATCTCATCCATCGGCAGGTAGATGCGATTACGTCGTGCATCCTCGCCCACGTCACGGATGATGTTGGTGAGCTGGAAGGCGATGCCGAGGTCGTGCGCGTATTTCAATGTCTCACGGTCGGTGTAGCCGAAGATCTCGGCCGACAGCAGGCCGACCACCGAGGCGACGCGATAGCAATACAGTTGCAGTGATTTGAAGTCGGCATAACGCGGCTGGTCGAGGTCCATCTCCATGCCGTCGATGATCTCTAGCAGATGCTCTTGTGGCAGATTGAAGCGTTTGACGACGGGTATCAGTGTCTGACAAACGGGGTGCGTCGGTTGGCCTCCGAATACTGCCGCCACTTCGTTGCGCCACCAGTTGAGCGTGGTGCGCGCCACATCGGCATCCGAACATTCATCCACAACATCATCCACCTCGCGGCAGAAGGCATACAGCACGGTCATGGCTTGCCGTCTGTCTTTAGATAGAAAGCGGAAGCTGCTGGTGAAGCTGGAGCCGCTTTGTTCGGTCTTGTCTACGCAGTACTGGTAAGGAGTCATATATCTAGGATGCAATTAGCGACCATATTTACCGTGGATTTGAAGTCTTTTTTCTAACACCCACCCTGAAAATTCATCACCATCTTTATTGATAAACATACCGTACAGCCATCCCCTGTGTTCGTTGTACACCGTGAGGTAATCGCCGCGAACAACAAAGACATTTTCGTTTTTGCATTGAGCGTGAGGGGCAGTATGAAAATACGCACGTCCTTTTCCAATAACAGATGCCTCAAGCGCTATGCCGGAGCTTTGAGCAGATGCATGGAGTTTTTTGCAATTCACTTCTGCCGAACTGGCAGCAATTGAGGTGAACGCCAGCAGAAAAATTAGAGTTAGTTTAGCCAAAGCAATCTCAAAGTTAGAGTGGTGCGCTCTTTGCCAGCATGATAACCCAGTCGAATGGGCGCAATACGGGGCGCTTGTTGAACACGTCGTAGTCGGCGGCTTCGATCTTGTCGAGGATGCGTAGGCCGCCCTGGATGATCATGCGCATCTCTAGTCCGATACGGCCAGTGAGGATGGTACCGAGTGGTTTGCCGTGCAGCATCAGCGCACGGGCGCGATCCACTTCGAACTTCATCAGCCAGCGCCAAGCATCGTCGCAGCGCGCTTGCACAATCTGTTCTTCCGTCACGCCGAAGCGAACCATATCGTCTTGCGGCAGATAGATGCGTCCGATGGCGATATCTTTGGATACGTCTTGCCAGAAGTTGATGAGCTGCAATGAGGTGCAAATGGCATCGGAGTAGGCGAGGTTGATTGGCGTGGCTTCTTCGTACAGATGCAACAGCAGATTGCCAACAGGGTTGGCCGAACGGCGGCAGTAATCGAGTAGTTCGTCGTAGTTCGCGTAACGTTTCTTCACAATATCCTGCGAGAAAGCATCCAGCAGGTCGTGCATGGGTTGCATCGGTAATGCATGCTGTTTGACTTCGACAGCAAGGCGCTGGAACAAGGGCATCAGCGGTGTTTCGCCTGCAGCGATGTGATTTAACTCGTCACGGAAATCGTCAAGTTGCTGTAAGCGCTCTTCATTCGAGAGTTCACCCTCATCAGCGATGTCGTCCGCCGCACGGGCGAAGTGGTAGATGGCGGCGACTGGCTTGCGCAGTCGCTTGGGCATCAGGATGGATGCGACGGGGAAATTTTCGTAGTGCTCTACAGACATGCGCTTACAGCAGATCCTCACGGCGCAACATGAACACGAACTGGTCGCCAGCCGTCACATCTAGCCATGTGAATGGGAGCTTTGGATAAGCTGCTTCGAGTGCGTCACGGTTGTGGCCGATCTCGACGATGAGTAGTCCGTTTGGATTCAAATGTTCGGCTGCTTTTGAGAGGATGACGCGCGTCGCATCTAGGCCATCGTCACCGCTACCGAGTGATAGTTCGGGTTCGTGTTTGTATTCGGGAGGCAATGCGGCAACTGAAGGGGCATCCACGTAAGGTGGGTTGCAGATGATGAGGTCGTAACGCTTACCATCGAGTTCGGTGAAAAGGTCTGACTCGATCAGGGTGATCTGATCGTCCAGCATATAGTCTGTGACGTTGTATTGCGCGACATCCAAGGCATCGGCGGAGAAATCGACTGCATCGATACTGGCATTGGGAAAGGTGTGTGCTGCCAAGATGGCGAGGCAGCCGCTACCGGTACACATATCCAATACGCTGGTCACTTCCTCGGCATCCTCTATCCACGGCGACAACTCTTCACGTAGCAGTTCGGCGATGAAGGAGCGCGGCACGATGACGCGTTCATCCACGTAGAACGACAGATCACCCAGCCATGCTTGGTTGGTCAGATAGGCAGCAGGGATACGTTGCTCCACACGTTTCTCGATGATGTCGATGACGGCGTAGATCTCTGACTGTGTGAGTTGCGCATCCAGGAAAGGCTCAAGCCTATCCAATGGCAGATGGAGGGTGTGCAAGACGAGGTAGGCTGCTTCATCGAATGCATCATCGCTGCCATGCCCGAAGAACAGCTCGGCTTCATTGAAGCGGCTGACCGCGAAGCGCAAACAGTCGCGCAATGTCTTAAGTGAGGAATTCGCCTCTGAATAATGATTGATGTCCATTTAATCTCCACCGCCTCCGTCGCCGCCATCGCAGCTGTCATTGTCATCTTTACAGTTCGAGCCAGTCGTCTTGGAATCGCTTGAGCTGCCTGTGTTGCTTCCATCACCACTGCTTCTATCACTTTCACGGCGGGCGCGAGAGACGATCCACACGATGAGGACGATGACCAGCAGGATGAAGACCAGCTTCATCATTTCGCGAGTAGCTTGACCAAGGTCAGGTAATAGATCTCGGACAAGGCTTCCAGGTCGTTCACCGACACACATTCATTGAGTTTATGGATGGTCGCGTTCACCGGGCCGACCTCCAGTACCTGCTTGCAGATATCGGCGATGAAGCGCCCATCGGAAGTGCCGCCGCTGGTGGAGAGTTCAGTATCGATTCCGGTGACTTGCTTGATCGCATCCGCAACCGCTTCTACTAGATCGCCGCGTGGTGTCAGGTAGGGCTTGCCGGAGGAGTTCTCCCATTGCATGTCGTATTCCAAGCCATGTTTGTCGAGGACGGCGTGGATACGCTGTTTCAAACTATCCACGGTGCTGGCGGTGGAATGGCGGAAGTTGAACTGTATCTCCACCGTGCCCGGTACGACATTGGTCGCGCCTGTGCCGCCGTGGATGTTGGATATCTGCCATGAGGTGGGCGGGAAATATTCGTTACCTTTGTCCCATTCTGTCGCGGCCAATTCGGCGATGGCGGGCGCAGCCTTGTGGATGGGGTTCTTCACCAGATGCGGGTACGCGATGTGACCTTGCACGCCTTTGACGATCAAGGTGGCGGAAAGTGAACCGCGTCGTCCATTCTTGATGGTGTCACCGATCTTAGCCACGGCAGTGGGTTCACCAACGATGCAGTAATCCAAGAACTCCTTGCGCTCTTTCAGCGCTTCGACGACGCGCACGGTACCATCAACAGCGATACCTTCTTCATCCGAGGTGAGCAGCAGTGCGATGCTACCTTTGTGCTTTGGATGGGCTGCGACAAAGCGCTCAGTGGCGCTGACGAATGCAGCGATGGAACCCTTCATGTCCGCCGTGCCACGACCATACAACATGCCGTCGCGTACGGTGGGGGTGAATGGGTCGCTGTCCCATTTGGCGACAGGGCCGGTCGGTACGACATCGGTATGACCAGCGAAACACACTATAGGGGATGCGTCGCCGCGACGTGCGTAAAGATTGTCCACTTCACCGTGGCGCATCTTTTCCAAGTTGAAGTCCATAGGCGCGAGGCGGGTGCCAATGATGTCGATGCAACCCTCGTCCAAAGGGGTGAGTGACTTGCGGGAGATGAGTTGCTTGGTCAGTTCTAAAGTTGCGCTCATGTTCTTTGTGCTTAAAGTTTCAGGTTGTCGTAATCGTTCATGTCGAACCCAGTCGCAAGCACTTTTCCTTCCTGTACGAGTACCGGGCGTTTGATGACGTTGGGGTGTTGCAGCATCAGAGATAAAGCAGAGGCATCGTCTTTGATCGAAGCTTTGACCTCGGGGGGAAGTTTGCCCCACGTTGGCCCCGTCTTTTTCAGTAATCTTTGCCAGCCGACTTGCTTCAGCCAATCAGCAAGCAGCGCTTCCGTGACGCCGTGTTTCTTGAAGTCATGGAACTCGTATGCGACCGCATGTTCGGTGAGCCAGTTGCGCGATCTTTTGACGGTATCGCAATTGGGGATGCCATATAACTTCATCAGGATCCCGAGCCTGGCATCTCGATGTTGAGTTTGATGCCGGCGAAATCAGGAGATGCCGAGGTCGATGGCACCGCACTTGGATTGGCATTGGGGTCGTAAGCTTTGACTTTGCTCGTCTGTGAATAATCGATGAGCGAAGACAGGTTGCTTGCCGAGTCGGCGTTCTTCAATGCCTCTTCTTTGGTGATGTGGCCTGATTTGTATAGCTTA
>PNNY01000062.1 GCA_013824485.1 Sideroxydans sp. | reverse complement strand
CCAGCTTTCACTTTTGCCGTCGTGTTTGCAGTCACCCCTGCGATGAGGTTCACTTTACCGTCAGTCACCGAAGCCAACACGATTGCCGCAGTGTGTAACTTGTCTTTTAACTTATCCAGTGTCTCGCGCAACATCGCGACATCGGCACCTTCCAGCTTGGCTGCCAACACTTTCACGCCATTAAATTCTTGTGCTTGGGCCATCAATTCATCGCCCTGCGCAGAAGCCAATTTGGATTTCAAAGCGGCGAGTTCTTTCTCCAAGGTCTTCACGTTATCCAGAACCTGTCCCACACGAGAGACGATCTCCTGCGGCTTGGCTTTGACTGCTTCGGCCACTTGCTGCAATTGATCCGCTTGGCGATTGATCAAAGCCAAGGCTGCCTCGCCCGTCACCGCCTCGACACGACGCACACCAGCGGCCACACCTGTTTCTGCTACGATCTTGAACAGTCCAATGTCACCAGTACGTTTCGCATGCGTACCACCGCACAGCTCAATGGAAGAGCCGATGTTCAACACACGCACCACGTCGCCGTATTTCTCACCGAACAGCATCATCGCACCGGTCTTTTGCGCATCATCGATCGCCATCACGCGCGATTGACACTCCGAGTTCGCAAGGATCTCGGCATTCACGATGTCCTCGACTTTGCGTATCTCCGCATCGGTCATCGGTTGGGTATGCACGAAGTCGAAACGCGTCTTGTCGGCATCCACCTGCGAACCTTTTTGCTGCACATGCGAACCCAATATTTCGCGCAATGCTTTGTGCATCAAGTGGGTCGCACTATGGTTACGCACCGTGCTGGTACGCGCCGCCACATCCACCTTTGCATTCACGCCATTGCCGACGGTCAATGTGCCCGTCTTCACCACACCGTGATGGCCAAATACGGCTGCTTGGATCTTCTGCGTGTCTTCCACAGCGAAGATACCCTGCGTGCTACGCAATTCACCGCTATCACCTACTTGACCACCCGATTCGGCATAGAACGGCGTGTCATCCAACACCACCACGCCCATGTCGCCCTCATGCAAGGCATTCACCGCTACGCCGTCTTTATACAGCGCAAGGATGTTGCCTTTGTGTTCCAGTGTGTCGTAACCATGGAAGGTCGTCGCTGCGCCAGCATATTCAAGATTCGCTGCCATCTTGAACTTGCCTGCTGAGCGTGCCATTTGCTTCTGGTTCGCCATCGCGGCATTGAAAGCTGCCTCGTCAACTCTCACTCCGCGCTCACGGCAGATGTCGGCCGTCAGATCGAGTGGAAAGCCATAGGTGTCATGTAATTTGAATGCCGTATCGCCGTTGAATACTTTGCCGCCTGCTTTGTCCATCTCAGCCAAATCAGCTTCAAGGATGGCCATTCCATTCGCGATAGTCGCAAAGAAACGTTCTTCTTCCTGCTTGAGGATCTCCATCACGCGATTTTGTGCAGCTGCCAGATCAGGATAAGCAACGCCCATTTGCTCGACCAAATCCGGCACGATCTTGTGGAAGAAAGCAGCACGTGCACCCAACTTGTAACCGTGACGGATGGCGCGGCGGATGATGCGGCGCAATACGTAGCCGCGACCTTCGTTACCAGGAATCACACCATCAGCGAGGAGGAAAGAACATGCGCGGATATGGTCTGCCAACACCTTGAGTGATGGCGAATCCATGTCGGCGCAATGCGTTTCACGCGCAGCCGCTTTGATCAGTGCTTGGAACAGGTCGATCTCGTAGTTGGCGTGCACATGCTGCAACACTGCTGAGATACGCTCTAATCCCATACCCGTATCAACAGATGGCTTAGGAAGGAGATGCATCACGCCCGCTTCGTCGCGATTGAACTGCATGAACACGTTGTTCCAGATCTCGATGAAGCGGTCGCCGTCTTCTTCCGGGGTACCTGGCAATCCACCGGGGATGTGCGCGCCGTGGTCATAGAAGATTTCAGTACAAGGACCACAAGGGCCTGTGTCACCCATCATCCAGAAGTTATCCGATGCGTAGCGCGCACCCTTGTTGTCGCCGATACGGATCACGCGATCCGGTGTCAGCCCCATCTCTTTGGTCCAAATGTCGTAAGCTTCATCGTCCTCCGCATACACGGTGACGTAGAGCTTGTCTTTAGGCAGTTTGAAGACTTCGGTCAGCAATTCCCATGCGTACTTGATCGCATCACGCTTGAAGTAATCGCCGAAGCTGAAGTTACCCAGCATCTCGAAGAAAGTGTGATGACGTGCGGTGTAGCCGACGTTCTCCAAATCGTTATGCTTGCCGCCTGCACGTACGCATTTTTGGGAAGAGGCTGCGCGGGTATACGGGCGCTTATCGAAACCAAGGAACACATCTTTGAATTGGTTCATCCCTGCATTGGTGAACAGAAGCGTCGGGTCTTCATGCGGCACCAGTGAACTGGAGGCGACCACGGTGTGGCCTTTGGAGGCAAAATAGTCTAAGAATTTCTGGCGGATTTCACTGCTTTTCATCGATGCACCTTGCACTGTAACGGGCGAGATAAGCCCGCATAAAAAACAAATTCGCTACGCCCGTTCCCTCACCTCAATCCTCTCCCACAAGTGGGCGAGGAGGCAATCGAGCGCTACGCGAATTTCTTATTAACGTCAATTCCAGACGGGCTGGACAAGGCGAGCATCATACCATTTGGAGCGCCTTTCGGCGCAGCCAATAGGCTAGCTCTCCTCCATTGCAGAAGAGAGTTTCAGTACCTTTAGGATCACGTCTATCGAGAACCCACGCGATTGCAAGAACCGCATCTGCTTGGCCTTTTCTTTGGCATCTTGTGGGACGACACCGAATTTTCTTTGCCACACCTCACGCGCCGAATCGAGCTCAGACTCCTTGAGCGCAGGTAGCGCGGCATCGATCAACTCGTCCGAGACACCCCTTTGCCGCAGTTCATGCGTGATACGTTGAGTGCCAAAACGGCTACGTTTGGCATGGACCAACTGTGAAGTCGCACGCGCATCAGAGAGCCATCCACGCACGGTCAAGTCATCCAGCAATGCATCCAGATCGACTGCTTCCGCCCGTCCTGAATCTTCGTCGACCTGCGCATGAGTCAACAGCTTCGCGCGCAATTCGGCTCGGCTGTATTCGCGGCGGGCCAAGCATTGCAAGGCCCGCGCACGTAGGCTTAGTTCAGGCTTTTTCCTCATTGGCCTTTACATCTGCTTTGCTGGCTTTCGCGCTTGCTTTAGGTTTTTCCTTCTCGCCACCTTCTAGCAGCGTCACCCCCAAAGCAGCGCGTACTTTGTTCTCGATCTCGAACGCGACTTCGGGATGTTCGCGCAGATATTCACGCGCGTTGTCCTTGCCCTGACCGATCTTCTCGCCTTTGTAGGCGTACCATGCGCCAGATTTTTCAATCAGTTTGTGCTGAACACCCAGTTCGATGATTTCGCCTTCACGCGAGATACCTTCGCCATAGAGGATGTCGAACAAGGCTTCGCGGAACGGAGGCGCGACTTTGTTCTTGACGATCTTGACGCGCGTCTCGTTGCCGATGACCTCGTCGCCCTTCTTGATCGCGCCGATGCGGCGAATGTCCAGACGCACGGAAGCGTAGAACTTGAGCGCATTACCGCCCGTCGTAGTCTCTGGGTTACCGAACATCACGCCGATCTTCATACGGATCTGATTAATGAAGATGACCATGGTGTTGGAACGATTGATGTTGGCAGTCAGTTTGCGCAAAGCTTGCGACATCAAACGGGCATGCAAGCCCATCTGCGAATCCCCCATCTCGCCTTCGATCTCAGCTTTGGGCGTCAACGCCGCGACGGAGTCCACCACCACGATATCCACCGAACCCGAGCGCACCAACATATCCACGATCTCAAGCGCCTGTTCACCGTTGTCAGGTTGTGAGATGAGCAGGTCTTCGACTCGTACACCGAGTTTTTGTGCGTACTGCGGGTCAAGCGCATGTTCTGCATCGATGAAAGCCGCTGTACCACCCAGTTTTTGCATCTCGGCGATGACTTGCAAAGTCAGCGTGGTCTTACCGGAAGATTCTGGGCCATATATCTCGATCACACGGCCACGGGGCAACCCCCCCACGCCTAGCGCGATGTCTAATCCCAGCGAACCCGTAGATACCACTTCTACGTCTTTAATGGCTTCGCCTTCGGCCAAACGCATGATGGAACCTTTGCCAAACTGCTTCTCAATCTGACTCAATGCAGCTGCCAGTGCCTTGCTTTTGTTGTCATCCATGTTTGTCTCCTTGAAAATCGATGGGCGAATTGTGGCACACCCTTTTCGAGTTGTACAGAACGTTCGTTCTTTTTTTATTTAGGCGGTTTTTATGTTTTTTTTCAGCAGGTTGAAAACGCCCTGCAGGGCAAGCTCGACAGATTGCGACCTGACCGAGGCGCGGTCGCCCTCTAATTGATATCGTTGTACAAGCACTTCCCCGTGACGCAAAGCCCAAGCGAACCACACTGTTCCCACAGGTTTATCGGGCGTGCCTCCACCAGGTCCAGCGATGCCACTCACAGCCAAAGAGATGTGAGCATGGCTATGCGCGATCGCACCTGCCGCCATCTCCCGCACGGACATCTCGGACACAGCACCGTACGCATCAAGAGTGCTTTGCCGTACCCCCAACATCTCGACCTTGGCCTGATTGGTATAGGTGACGAAACCGCGCTCGAACCACGCCGAACTGCCCGCGATATCGGTCACGGCTTGCGCCACCCCGCCGCCGGTGCACGACTCCGCCGTTGCCAGCATCATGCCCTGCGCCTTTAGTGCTGCACCGACTTGTGCGGCGAGTGTGTCCATCAAAGCCCGCGAGCGAGGTCGTTCTGGATGTCGATGACCGCTTCCAAACCCACCGCGATGCGGATCAAGCCCTCGCTGATGCCTGCGGCCGCACGCGCCTCTGGTGTGATGCGCGCATGGGTGGTGGTCGCTGGGTGCGTGATGGTGGTCTTGGTGTCACCCAAGTTCGCCGTGATGGAGAGCATCTTGGTGTTGTCGATCACCTTCCACGCCGCGGCCTTGCCGCCCTTCACTTCGAACGCCACGATGCCGCCGCCGGTCTTCTGCTGCTTCATCGCCAGCGCATGTTGCGGGTGCGATGGTAGGCCGGGATAGAACACACGCGCCACGTTGGGCTGCTTCTCCAGCCATTGCGCCAGTTGTAAGGCATTGGCGCTGTGCGCATCCATACGTAGTTTGAGCGTCTCCAGCCCTTTCAAGAACACCCACGCATTGAACGCGCTCATGGTTGGGCCTGTGGTGCGCAGGAAGCCATACACCGGCTCCATCAGCTTCTTGCTGCCCAGCACCGCACCGCCCAACACACGCCCTTGTCCGTCGATGTATTTAGTCGCAGAGTGGATGACGATGTCGGCGCCCAACTCCAACGGACGTTGCAAGATGGGCGTGCAGAAACAATTGTCCACTGCTAGCAAAGCGCCACAGCCTTTCGCCACCGCCGCGATGGCCGCGATATCGGAGATCTCGGTGAGCGGATTGGACGGCGTCTCCAAGAAGAACATCTTGGTGTTGGCACGCACGGCGGCTTTCCACTCTGCGACATCGGTCGCCGAAACGTAGGTCGTCTCTACACCGAACTTCTTGAAGTAGTTGTTGAAAGTATTGGTCGTCGCACCGAACAGACTCTGTGACGCCACGATGTGATCGCCCGCCTTCAGATGCGCCATGCAAGTTGCCAAGATAGCTGACATCCCCGAGGCCGTCGCCACACACTGCTCCGCACCTTCCAGTGCAGCCAGGCGCTGCTCGAACATGGTGACGGTAGGATTGGTGAAGCGCGCGTAGATGTTGCCCGGCTCTTCGCCGATAAAACGCTTGGCCGCCTGCTCTGCGGTGTCGAACACGAAACTGGACGTTAGATACAAGGCCTCACTGTGTTCATGGAACTGGCTACGCTCGATACCTGCACGCACCGCCAGTGTCTCTAATTGATAATTTTCTTCTGACATATTCACTTCCTCTCTAACTGCTTACTCATGCACCATGCAACATCTTTACCATGCACTGTTGTTGATAATCCAGAAATCACATTTCGCCTATCCTGCTCTGAACGATTTTGGCTCAATTTGAATTTACCTTCGATACGGCTCAAAGTGATTTCAAACCCAACGATGGCGCTTAACATTCGCTCTCTCATTGTGGTTGAAAGCGATAATTTCCAAGGTTTCTCAAATACCTTCTCGTTTTCATCCGTCAACTGATACAAAGTTTGTCCCAACTCTTCTTCCGACAGAATGCGCGCCACACCATAAGCATGAACCGCCACATAGTTCCACGTCGGCACACTCATTGGATTCGGCTCATACCATGCAGGTGAAACGTAAGCGTGTGGGCCTTGAAACATAACCAACACTTCCGCACCCGACACCAAATCTTGCCACTGCCGATTGTTACGAGCCATATGTCCAAGCAACGCTCCGCGCGCTCCAATGTTGTGATCCAAAAACATCGGCAAGTGGCTCGCAAATGGAACGCCCTCATGTTGCGTAACCAATGTCGCAAAACTATGTTGGCGTATGAATTCATGCAGCGTCGCTAAATCATTTTCAGCAAAAGCTTCTGGAATGTACATGCTGCCCCCAACAAAAAACCCGGAAAGCTTAGCGCTAAACCGGGTTCTCCCGCTTTAGCTGTATTTGTAATGCGCCCGCAAGCTGTTCCTCAAATCGGCGCAGACGAAAAGTAGCATTCGCCGTAACGGACTGTCAATGCAATCAATCACGCACAATCATTGGTCGATCTGAAACGTGCGACTCATACACCCCAGAACCGTGAGCTACCTCACATTGTCCTGCGCGCTCTTTTTAATGGCGGGCGTGTGTAACGTGGAAGTCGTATCTTCCGCCTGTGCGTGCAGCGTAAGAGTGAATAGGAATAACAAAGCGAATCGCAAGGACGAACTTCGTAGTGTTACTTAGTCACTCTGTGGATTAGATACTGCATCGTGATGCAAACTCAGGGAGTTTGCAATTTGCTTGTACGCTCATTCTGATTGCTTCAATGTTTGAATTCATCGTTTTCTCATATACATTTTTTTTTGGGGGGGTGAGCTTGTTTGCTTCGAATCAAAATTAGTTAGTCGTTGAAACAATCTGAAAACACAGTTTTACAACCTTGATATTGATGCTTACATTTTCTCAGCGAGTCGTCGATAGATAGCTGCATGTTGGCATTGAATGAATACGCTAGCTTGTTAGCTTCTGGTGAGATCGAAATCGCGAGGCACTGATTTATGACGGTTTCAATAATCTCACAATTACTGGAACCATCACTCTCACACATATCTAGCGCAGCCTTCTGCGCCTCTTTCATACTTTTATGCTTCCTAGACACGCCGATAAATTTCATTTCTTTATCGGTAACAAGCAGTTTTTTCTTATCCATTGCAAATGCACTCCAATGAATATCTCTGTGCTCCATTGGCTGCTGAAATCCAGAAGGGATGCTCTCAAGGAGTACGTCTTCATCATACGTGCCACCACCGGGTATACAGATGCTGCCGTCAGGCGAGTGCATTCCTGGTGGGCATCTACTGTCTATAGCATGGGATAAAGATAGCCATCCAACCAAAGAAAATGCAGCAAAAACTAGTCTCGGAAATTTTGCGAACGAAAGTCTGGTCAAAAAATCACCTCTGTACTTAATGTAAATGAAGTCCATTCTTTTGCGTCGTAGCTTGGGTATTCGCAAGGCGAATGGCATCGCGTATCGCCGAGATCACAGCATCTGGCTTTTCGCGTGGGATGCCGTGTCCACTATCGATCCAACGTTGTTCTGCGCCGGGATGCAGCCGCAATAGGTCTTTGCGTTTCTCATTCGCGTCGTCAGCGAGTTCAGAGTGCTCTCTTAAGGGTTCTTTTGCACTCAAGATGATGACGGGTATGCCAGTAGCTGGAGGCATGGCTAACAGCGCTTCACCTGTTGCGCTGATTTCTGCGAACTCATTTTTCTCTGTATTAGAGAGCCAAGCCTTGAACAGCAGTCGTCCCCAGCTCGGCCAATTTTCCATCGCGCCTTTGCCTTTGAATTGGTTCGGATGGGTAGAGTCAACGAGCACCAGTGCCGCCACTTCATCTGGGTAGCGACGGATGAAATACTGCATGTACAAACCACCCAGCGAATGGCCGACGAGGATGTAGGGTGGCTGCAAACCGTTGTGACGCAAATGCTCGCGCAACTCATCCACGACGTGTTCTCCATCGCGTGTTGTATCCGTCGCCTCGCTGTCGCCATAACCGGGGCGGTTGTAGGCAAAAGCCGTGTTGTCTTTCGCAATGGATGGAAACACCTCTTTCCAATAGTCCATGCGCCCACCCAAGCCGTTCTCAAAGACGACGGGCGTGGTGCCATCCACCTCGGCCTTTGCATACTCAACTTCGTGCGAATTGAAGCGCTGCGTCGTGGTGTGCGGCAACGAGGCGCAGCCTGAAAGCACAGCGAGAAGAATCAGCAAAAACGAGCGCAAGTAAATATTCATTTTTCCACCTTCTGTTTGTTGAATTTCATTGCGATTGCAAACAATTGTGCATTTCAACCGCGTACCGCGCGTCCAGATTGGCTTAGTCGCCAGATGATCCATTCGGCTACTGCAAGATTGATAGTCCAACCTGCTCCCATGCACAGTGTTCTCGCCAACTCTCCTTGTATGCCTGGAAACACAAACCACGGGATATGGGTAAATACTTGAGTACCTGCGCCAAGGCCTAGTGCATAGCCTCGTATCATCCACGTTCTATGATTCAGAATTTCACGCCTTCGGATAGCCGCAAAGCCAAAGCATAAAGACAGAACCATCGCCGCCCCCACCAGCAGGCGAATGAAGTAGAGGGAAGTACCGTCAAAGCTTGCGGGCGAAGTCAATCCGCGCGGATAGAACTGTGTCATCCACAAGCCGGAAACTGCGGAAACAAGTCCGCACACAATCAGCACCTTTCCGGCAGTCCGATGCCAATTGGGAGCGTTGCGGCGCAAGTTGGAGTTGAATTGAAAAGCACCAACAAAAGAAAAGATTGTGGCACTAACAATATGCAATACAACTGGTATGGGCGATGCAAAAAAGCGTGCGTTGTCTGGTGTGATTTCTGCACCGCCTCCCAACTGTATGAGCCGTATAGTTCCAGCTAGCGCTGGGACCACGCTGAGCACTATCAATCCAGCGGGAATGAGCCAATTTGATTTTGATGAAGAATTCATTTGGGTAGTCAGCCTCCACTTCCAAATATGATATTTAGAAGCTTCCGCCCATCTTGATTTCAAGGCCCAAGGCAGGATTCAACTCATCTTTATATTTAATTCCAGCGGCATTCTTCAATTGGATCTTGGCGTTGGATGGAAGCAACATCCCTGCGCTCACATTAAAGCTTTCCCAAAACCAGTGATATCCAGCACCGACGACTATCGAATCATCACTTCTTCCAGCGTATCTGACTCCGCCACTGATAATCGAAGCTTCAAAATTCGTTTTGTTTGCTACGCCCACTAAATACCAAGAATCGTCCTGAAGAGCGGGATTAAAATAGTACCGAGCGACTCCTCCAAAGGAGTTGCCCTTGAGTTCAATATCGCCGAACTTTGCTTTACTAGTGGCGGTGGCTGTAAGACCAATCGTCCAGTGATCCGCAAATCTATACGAGTATTCCAGATTCTGTAATTCATTGATTGAATCTAATGGATTATTCACAAGGATGTGATCGCGGGCGAAGGCGTGGCTCCCAAATGACAGGGTGAGAATTAGCAACAGCATGTATTTTTTATTTGGCATTTTAATGTGGCTTCCTGTTTAATGTGAACTCAGGATTACAGTGTAAGCTTACACCGTAATCATCGTCAAGTTCTAGTTGGAATAAATTGATAAACCTATGGTTACCAGCAAACTATCTACTCGCCAACCGCTCTCTCGCGAAAGAATTCTTAATGTGGCTTTGGAATTGGCCGACACCAACGGTTTGGATTCCGTTTCAATGCGCCAAGTCGCACAAGGTTTGGGAGTGGAGGCGATGTCTCTCTATAAGCACGTCGCTAACAAAGATGATCTGTTGGATGGGCTGGTTGAATTGGTGGTTGCAGAAATGAGCATTCCTTCACCCAGCGCTGATTGGAAAGACGCGTTGAGGGAGCGCGCCTTCACCGTGCGCAAAACGCTAAATGCTCACCCGTGGGCTGCCAATCTAATTGAATCAAGAAGCAGTATTGGACCGATGCGATTGCGTCATAACGACAGCATGATTGGCATACTGAAGAATGCAGGATTCTCAATCGAACTTGCATTTCATTCTATGATTGCTCTCACCAGCTATGTTTATGGATTTGTGATTCTGGAAGAGGGCAACAAAATAAAAGGGCAACCGAAGGATATCGGAAATTTGCAGCAGGTGATTTCACTTGCTGAATATCCGTATATTTTTGAAATGATTAGTTTTGCGTATGCGAAGAAAAGTCAAAATTTAGCGATCGGAAATACTTCGGAGACAGATGCTTTCGCTGATTTTGAATTTGGATTGCAACTGCTGCTCGACGGATTCGAAAAGGTCCTAGCAAAAAAATTCAACTAGCCCAGCTACTAGCACTAGGGCAGACCTCAAGACGACTGCAATACACCAACTAGGCGATAGATGAGCGCACATCCATATACTCCGTAGCCCAATTCCGTCTGCCGCATAGCTTTCTTCACCCCTCGATGGAGTGCAATATGTTTCTGGCGGAAAGTACCTACATCGACGATGCTGCCATCGCCAGATCCAACTCCAACTGATCTTCTTCCGGCTCCGCTTCTTTCGAACTACCGTGGCGAGCCGACTCGACCTCGTTCAGATATTCGGGCGTAATGTCACCCGTGATGTAACAACCATCAAAGCAGGAAGTGTCGAACACCTTCAATGCAGGATTGGCTTTGATGACAGCAGCCTTCAAGTCATCCAGGTCTTGATAGATCAGTCGGTCAGCGCCGATCTCGTGGCATATCTGCTCATCGGTACGTCCAGTGGCGATCAGTTCACGGCGTGATGGCATGTCGATACCGTACACGTTGGGGTACTTAACAGGCGGTGCGGCAGAGGCGAAGAATACTTTACGCGCGCCTGC
>PNNY01000061.1 GCA_013824485.1 Sideroxydans sp. | reverse complement strand
TCGCTTCTGCTGCTAGCGAAGCATCGGACGATTGACTGTTGCGCTGAAATTGTTTGCCGCGCCAATACATGATTGCGAATGCAGTAGCAGTGACGATGAGCGATGCGGCTTGCTACATCCAAAATTGTTTGGGTGTTGTGAACAGTGGAATCGCAACGAGTGCCCATAGGATGGGCAGAACAAAATTGACCATCCATGCCACGCTGATTGCAGCACCGATCCCTATGTAAACTGGAATTTCTTTGATGGTGGTTTTTGTGCAACGTAGCGCTAACCACCACAGTGTGAATAGACCGAACAGTTCGATGGCCATCATTCCCATCAGGATGCCCATGCCCAAGACTTGCCCCTCGAATGCGGGTTGGTCGTTTGCAGTAATGAAGAAATTGATTACACGCAGATCAAGCACGGTGCGCGGCAGTAGCAGAAACAGCATCTCAGCTACCAGTATTGCCCACAAACCATATTGAAGCAGTTTAGGTGTTGGCTTCATGCTGAATACCCAAGAAATGCTGTATGAGTGTTGTTGCAAGATTTTTCTAATCGAGAAGCGGTCGCCATAAGTTTGGTTGAGAGCAAGAAGACGAGGCGCAACCTAACCCGCCCCAGACACTCGGTCAATATGCCATTTGGCCTATATATTCCTCATACCGTTTGACAACAGAACGCCCGTTCTTTACGATGCTCAGCACGTTCGTTCTGTTTGAGGTGTCGCCATGACTGATTCCAATCCATCTAATACGCGAGATGCCGAGTATCTTGCCAAGCTGCAAGACTATTACGCCGACTGGAAGAGCATCCCTTCCTATGCTTCGTTGTGTGATGTGTTCGGCATCGCATCCAAGTCATGGGTGAAGGCGATTCTCGATCGTCTGGAAAAAGCGGGGTTCGTCGAGCGCACGCCAGATGGTATGTGGATACCGACCAGCAGCTTCTTCGCGCGGCACGTGGCGGATGCCTCGGTGCCAGCGGGTATGCCAGTGATGGTGGGTTCGTCACATGGTGACTATCACGTCATCGATGACATGCTCATCGATACACCCTCCAAGACCACCTTGATCCCCGTGAAGGGAGATTCAATGATCGGTGCAGGTATTCATGACGGAGATCTCGCCGTGGTTGAGAAGCGCAACCTAGCCAACGTCGGCGACATCGTGGTCGCCATCGTAGATGGTGATTTCACTTTGAAGACCTTGGGCAAGGAAGGCGGAAAGTTCGTCTTGCGTCCTGAGAATCCCGATTACCCCGTAATTCATCCACAAGGAACGCTGGAGATATTTGGGATACTGGTGGGCTTGGTGCGCAAGTACAAGTAAGGCTTAAATCCGTTGTTCCTGTGTAAGTTGGAATGACGGAATCTCCTCAATGGTTCGTTTCGCTTAGGTCGCCCTCCCTGCATCATGCAACGTGCCATCGCCCTAGTAGATTGCAACAACTTCTACGTCTCCTGCGAACGTCTGTTCCAACCCAAGCTGGAAGGTAAGCCCGTGGTGGTGTTGAGCAACAACGACGGTTGTGTGGTGTCGCGTTCACAAGAGGTCAAAGACCTCGGCATCAAGATGGCGCTGCCTTGGTATCAAATGAAAGACATCGCCAAGCGACACGGCATCATCGCTTATTCATCCAACTATGCGTTGTATGCAGACCTCTCCAATCGGGTGATGTCCCTGCTGTCGCAATTCAGTCCGCAGCAGGAGGTGTATTCCATCGATGAATGCTTTCTCGAACTCACCGGCATGGAATCACTAGGCAAGTTGAGTGATCACGGCCAGCGCATACGCCAGACAATCAAGCAGGGCGTGGGTATCCCCGTCTGTGTGGGAATCGCATCGAGCAAGACGCTGGCTAAGCTCGCCAACCATGTCGCGAAGAAACAGACGCGCTACAACAGCGTGTGCAACTTCAACGAGATGACAGAAGATGAACGGGATGCACTGTTCGCCCACATCGAAGTGGGCGAGGTATGGGGCGTGGGCAGACGTAGCACGGGCAGGCTGCAAGAGATGGGCATCCACACCGTACTCGACATGAAACGCGTTGCGCCCAAACGCATACGCGATGAATTCAGCGTTGTGTTGGAACGCACCGTGGCCGAGTTGAATGGCGAAGTGTGTCTGGAGCTTGAAGATGTTATCCCCGACAAACAGCAGATCATTTGCTCGCGCTCGTTCGGATCGCTGGTCTCCAACTTGCCAGAGATGGAGCAGGCGGTCGTGACCTACGTCACCCGTGCTGCAGAAAAATTGCGCAGCCAAAATTCACTGGCGAGCGGCATCCAGGTCTACATCCGTACCAACCCACACAAGGAAAAAGACCCACAGTATCAGCAAAGCATCCTGTTGCCGCTGGTGGAACCCAGTGACGACACGCGGCATTTCTGTCATGCCGCACTGCGTGGTCTGCGCCAGATATATCGTAGCGGATACGCTTATCAAAAAGCCGGCGTGATGCTCACCGACATCATCCCAGCCGCAGCGCGGCCGCGTACCCTGTTCGATGATGTGGCGGCGGAACAGAAATCACACGCGCTGATGAGTGCTATGGATAAAATCAACCGCCGCATGGGCAGCGGCACACTGAAATTGCTGGGCGAGGGAGTGAACCAAGGGTGGGCAATGCGCAGAGAGAACAGGTCGCCACGCTATACGACAGAGTTTGGCGACCTGGCTTGTTGCAGAGCTGGATGAGAAGAAAAATGCTTTGAGTGAAAGGCGGCTATCAACCCGAAGCGGTCGTTGCAGAAAAAATTGCCATGCTGACTCCTTTAGCTATGCGGCTTACCGAGATGGCTCATTTTCCCGAACGAATCGGAGAATATCACCAGCCGGACTTACCATATGAAATACGTTGCGTAAATCTGGAGACACTATGAATTCCTGCTCACGGTAGTTGTCTTTTGTTAGAGCAGACCAACCCAACCGCAGTACACCCGAACTAACGTAGAACGTCAATTTCTCTCCATGCTTTACTGTCCCAATTGAAGTGCCGTTCACAAATATCTGCGGCCTAATAAGAGCAGCCCCACCAACGAGCCTGTCAAGAATCACGATTATTTGGAGGGGGTGCTTTTCGCTAACATTGGAGTATTCGGTGACTCTTAGATCCTTAGACTCGTTGGCTTGGCTTACTAAAACGGGTGTCGATGAGCAGCCACTGAGAATGAGGAGCCCGCCAAGTGCGATTGAAGATATAAGGATGGATGTGCGTTTTGGATACATTTGTACTCCAGATATTGTGATCAGTGTTCTGTTAAGGTAAGAGAAAAATCCCAACGGTTATTGAGCAACAGCTTATTGTGATAGTTCGCAGAATATTACTCCGAAAAAATATTGTCAGATGGTTCGTTTCTGGCCGCTTTCCGAATCGCAGCAACTGCAAGTGCTAATGTTGGACAAGACGGTATCGTAATGTGAACGTTACCGTTGCCATTACCGTGACGAGTCCTAAAGATAGGCTCATAGCCAAATGATTTTTCTAAAATGAAACTAACAGGCTTATCAGTACCAAAAACAGAAATCGCACGTTTATTTTTCATATCTTCTCAAGAAGGAAAAGGAATCCGCACTATGTCATTTCTATAACTACCTAACAAATTAATTTCGCACTTTTGTCTGGCAACCTATTCACACAGCTTTTTCTTACTACCTCTAAGTGGGGCGGCAACTCATGAAGGCTGCTTTTGGCCGATTGCCGACGGCCATGCTAATCAGCTAGCCGATATTCGGCAAGGTTCTATTTTTGACATGTTCCGCAATAAAAGCTCGAACGCTGTCCTTGCTTGATCTGTTTGATGGGTGATCCGCACTGTTTGCACGTTTCGCCTTTTCTGCCGTAGACAAAATAGTGTTGCTGGAAATAGCCGCTCGACCCATCGCTGTGGATGAAGTCGCGCAAACTACTACCGCCTTGTTTGATCGCTTCGCGTAATACTTCCTTGATGGTTTGAACCAGTCGCTCGCAACGCGGGCGGCTCACTTTGTTCGCGGCGAGTTGGGGTTTTATACCTGCACGGAACAGGGCCTCGTTGGCGTAGATGTTGCCCACGCCGACCACCAACTGACTATCCATGATGGCGAGCTTGATTGGGGCGCTACGTTTGCGCATGGCGTCATACAGATACTGCCCATCGAAATCGTTACCTAATGGTTCAGGGCCTAGATGTGCGAGAAGCGCATGCTCCGCTACCTCTCCCTCATGCCACAACACCGCACCGAAACGACGCGGGTCACGCAGGCGCATCAACTCACCATTACCCAAAACGAGATCGAAGTGGTCGTGTTTCTCAGGTGGTGTGCCGTGCGGCAGGATGCGTAGACTGCCGCTCATGCCGAGGTGCAGGATGAGCGTGCCGTGATTGAAAGCGACGAGGATGTATTTGGCGCGGCGCTGCAGACTGCGCACGGTGTGGTCGCGTAACAGCTTGGGCAGATTCTTGGGGATAGGCCAACGCAGGCTGGCGTTGCGGATCACGATGTCGGTGACGACCTCACCTTGCAGATGTGGGGCGATGCCGCGCAGCGTGGTCTCAACTTCAGGGAGTTCAGGCATCTATCTTCTGCGCCACCATAGCCAGCCACCCATTGCGATGAGCAGCAGCGGGATCACGATCAGCAGTGTGGCACTCAATATGGTGAGTTCACGCTTGCTCAAAGTGAGCGCGCCATCTTTCGCGGTGTGCGGGGCGAGGGTGATGAGTCGCTCTTCGCCAGCAAGCCAGTTCATCATGTTCATGCCGAGGTCGAGGTTGCCGCCGTTGCCTGAGTAGGCGTTGGAGAGGAAGCTACCGCTCCCCACGACGACGATGCGTTGCTCGCGTTCCCCCACGTTGCGTTGCAATGCAAGGGCGAGACTGACTGGCCCGGGGATGTCGCGTTTCTTGTCGAAGTGGGCCGCACCGGTCGTGCTCACCCAGCCGTTCATCGCGCCTTCAACCAATATGTGGCGCTCCCATGTTGATTCATCTTCCGTACTCAGTGCGCGTGCGTAAGGGAACACAGTGATGAGATCGAAGTTCTGTGTGATGGCGTGTGGTGCATAGCCCGTTCCCAATGTCCAATCGGCAGGGACGTTCATCTGTTGTGCGGCGGGGTCGAGTACGACGCCGGGTGTGAGCACGATGTCCATCTTCTCGGCGATAGGCTCAAGTCCGCGCAAAGGCTCGGCGTCTAGCAACCACAACACATTGCCGCCGCGTTCGATGTGGCGCAGCAACTTAGTGGTCTCGCCGGGGAGTAGCTTCACCTGCGGTTGGGTGATGACCAGCACACCGATGTTCTCAGGCACGTCTTGTGCGATGGTGAGGTTGAGCGATGCGATGCGATAGCCGTTCTGTTCCAAGCGGCGACCGAACTCACCGAGGTCATGGTTGGCGCTGCCATCCAGCTTGCGTTCACCGTGACCGCTCAGATACATCACCATCTGCTGTTTGCCATGCGCCAAACGTAGCAGGGCGCTGGTCAGCGTCTGTTCGTTGAGTGTGGTGATGTGTTCTTTGCGCCCTGCGAATTCCACCACCATCTCACCGTTGCCTTGGATGCCTGACTTGCGCGTGGCTTCTGGTTCTTTTACTGGATCGACGAAGGTGAGACTGATGTCCGATTTGTAGCGTTGGTAGAGCGCGATGAACTCGCGCACCAGCTTGCGCACGTCGCCTTGTTTGGCATCTTGTTCGGTGACATACACGGTGATGTTGAGCGGGCCGTCCAGTTGATTCAGCACATCGGCACTGCCTGGCTCTAAACTGTTCAACGCGTTCTGCGTGACATCCCACTGTGCAGGGAAGCGTGCAGCAAGCTGATAGATACCAACGACGCTGGCGATGAGTAGAACGTAGAAGAGCAAGTGGCGCATGTTGGACTTAGTCATCACACTTCCCCCCGTTCGCGGCGCACACGTTCGATGGTGAGCAGCAAGAAACCGACGATGAAGAGAGCGAAGTAGATGAGGTCAGCCGTGCTGATGAGTCCGACGTTCAAGTTTTGGAAATGCACCGTGGGTGCAAGCACGCGCACTGCGCCACTACTCATCTCTAACATCCACAATCCAAAAGATACCGCCAGTGCGCCGAATGCGGCGACGACAGGTTGGCGTGTGAGCGACGAGAAGAAGAGGCCGAGTGCTGCATAGCTGGCAGCTAGCAGCCACACGCCTAGGATGTTGCCCGCGATTAATCCGAAGTCAGCATGCGTGCCTAGCGCTAGGGAAGACACCATCACCGCACAGGCGGCGATGATGATGGAGAGCATGGCTAGCAGGCCGAAATACTTACCTAGCACGATGTCCGTTGCTGAGATGGGGGCTGTTGATAGCAATATCCAAGTCTGGTTGCGTCGTTCTTCTGCGATGAGGCGCATGGTGAACAGTGGTATCAACATCATCAGCACGATGGCGAGCACACTGGCGAGTGGCGCAGCAATGGAGATGGTGGCGCCGGGTGCGCTATCCATCTGTGCCAGTTGCGCTTGTACTTGCAGGTAATCGTCCATGCGTGCCAGATAGAACCACGCGAAGATGAATTGCAGCAGGGCGAGCATCCACCAGGTCGAGGGCGCGACGAACAGGGTGTGCAACTCTTTCTTGGCGAGCGTGCGGATCATGTGGTCGCTCCTTCCGCCGGCATGGCGGTGAGTCGAATGAAGCTCGATTCGATGTCGCTATGGCGGCGTAGCTCGTTGGTTGTGTCGTTGAAGATGACCTTGCCTTGTTGCAGGATCACCGCACGGTCACAGATGTTCTCCACCTCGTGTAGCAGATGGGTGGAGAGGATCACGCTGCTGCTGTTGCCTAGCTCGCGGATGAGTTCGCGGATGTCGCGAATCTGTGTCGGGTCGAGACCGACGGTCGGTTCATCGAGAATGACCACCGGAGGTTGATGGATGATCGCCTGTGCGATGCCAACGCGTTGCTGATAGCCTTTGGATAGCGTACCAATGAGCTTCTTGCCGCAGTCGGAGAGGCCGCAACGTTGCTTGGCTAAGTTCAGATAGTCGGTGAGTTGTGCAGGCAAGACGTGGTGCAGTTTTGCAGCGAAGGTCAAGTAATCATCCACACGCATGTCTTTGTATATCGGGGGATGTTCTGGCAGAAAGCCGAGGCAGGCTTTAGCCAGTGCAGGTTTGCGGGCGATGTCGAAATCACAGACTTCGACGCGCCCACTGCTCGGTGTCAATGCGCCAGCTAGCATCTGTAGCGTCGTGCTCTTGCCAGCCCCATTGTGGCCCAGCAGACCCAGCACCTCGCCGCGATGGAGTTCTAGGGATACATCCGTCACCACGCTACGACCGCCGTGGAAGCGCGTCAGGTTGAGTGCTGAGAGGGTGATCGGGGAGGCCATCGTGGGGTTGTGTCTGTTGTTTTGAGTTGCGATGAATATAACCTAATATGTCGCCTCGCACCAAAGCACCCTATACAAAATTAACCTCACAAAATGACGCTCTCTAAACAGCATCTGCTGCTCCTTCTACTGCCAGTCTTCACTGCGTGTGCGAGTGCACCTCAAAAGGCTGCGCTTACGGAGCCTGTCCAAGTCGCCAGTGTCGATGGTGATACAGATAGATCACATCTAGAACAGATCGTGGAGCCGCCCAAGTTAGACCTGCCTAACGTGGCGCTGACTGACCGTTTGCTCTACGAATTCTTGTTGGGTGACATCGCAGCACAACGTGGTCGCCCAGAGTTGGCGGCACAGGCTTATCTCGACCTCGCCAAGACCACACGCGATCCGCGCGTGGCACGTCGCGCCGCACAGCTCACTTTCGAAGCACATCAATACGACCAGTCGGTGGAAGCCTTTAAGTTGTGGCAACAGCTGGAGCCTTCTTCGCCGTTGGCGAAACAGATGTTGGTCTCTTTGCTGTTGAGTGGGGGCAAGTTGAAAGAGGCCCGCCCGCATGTGGATGAGTTGTTGGCCGCAGATCCTCAGAACATCGGTCGTTCCTTTATGAATCTCTATGGTTTATTGGCGCGCGTTCCAGACAAAGCGGCAGCACTTGATTGGCTGATCGAAGTCGCACATCCGTATCCCAAAGTACCGGAGGCGCATTGGGCGTTGGCACAGTCGGCCTCGGTCGCTAACAAACATGAGCTCGCTTTGAGTGAGGCACATGAAGCAGTCACATTGCGCCCTGACTGGGATATCGCCGTGGTGCTGGAAGCGCAACTTATGCAACGCAAAGATCCAGGGGCGAGTGCCGCACTGCTGAAGAAGTATCTGGAGGCGCATGACGACAAGAAGGACGTGCGTCTGTTCTACGCGCGCATGTTGTTGGAACAGAAGAAATATGTTCCTGCGCGTGACGAATTCGGACGCCTACTGCAACAACGTCCAGGCAGTCCAGAGTTGGCTTTTGCTATCGCGATGATTTCGTTGCAGTTGGGTGAGCTCGATAGAGCCGAGCAAGAACTGCGTCAAGCCTTGGCCAGCAAAGGCAAAGACAAAGACGACAACACCTTGAACTACTACCTAGGGCAGTTGGGTGAGGCGAAGAAGGACGAGGCGATGGCCTTGCAACACTATCGTCAGATCAAAGGTGGCGAACATCTGTATGCCTCACAACTGCGTGTCGCTTACTTGCTCAACAAGGCGGGTAAGTTAGATGAAGCGCGCAAGGCATTAAAGTCCGCCAAACCCAAAGATGATTCGCAACGCATCCAATTGTTGATGATCGAATCACAGTTCTTGCGCGAAGCGAAAAAATACGAAGAGAGCTTCAAGGTGCTGGCGCAGGGCTTGGATAAATTCCCCGACGAACCTGAGTTGCTCTACCAAAGTGCGCTCATCGCCGACAAGTTGAACAAGCCAGATGCGTTCGAGCAATTGTTGCGAAAGCTCATCAAGGTCGATCCGGACAATGCGCACCCCTACAATGCGCTGGGCTACAGCTGGTTGGAGCGCAACGTGCGCGTCTCAGAAGCGATGGAGTTGGTGGAGAAGGCCTACAAGCTGGCGCCGGACGACATCGCTATCGTCGATAGCATGGGCTGGGGTTACTTCCGCTTGGGCCAATACGACAAGAGCATTGCTTTCCTGCGTCGTGCCTACAAAGCTAATCCGGACCCCGAGATCGCCGCACATTTAGGCGAAGCACTGTGGATGAGTGGAGATAAAGAGGGTGCGCAACAAGTGTGGAGCGAGAACTCAAAAGCCAATCCTAAGAACGAGACCTTGCAAGCGGTCATCAAACGATTCATTCCGTAAAGTCCATCTATGCGCATCCTCCTCCTCGTTTTAGTGCTGTTGATGACTGGCTGTGCCACAGCGCCTGTCGCGGTTCAGCGCGCGCCTTTCGTGGATGCGCCGTTCTCTTTCAATGGCCGCATTTCAGTCAAATACGGCATGCGCCATGATGCGACAGACATCCATTGGCAACATCGCGGTTACGACGACATCACCTTGCTCGGGCCGTTGGGTTATACCGCTGCGCGCATCTATCGTGATGCCAATGGTGCGACGCTGGACGATGCCTATGGCAAACACTATGCCGCACCCGATGCGGAATCGTTGATGGAAAAGACGCTGGGTTGGTCAGTACCTCTGAGCGACCTGCGTTACTGGATCGTTGCTAATCCATCGCCCGACAGTGACTCTAAGGCGGAACGCAATAAATACGGTCAGATAGGGACTTTGATTCAGCAGGGGTGGGAGATTCGCTACGTGCGCTATACGACCACCAAGGTCGATGCATTGCCGCTTGAGATAAATATGTTTAGAAGCGGGTTGGACGTGGTTGTCAAAGTTGATAAGTGGGAAGCGCAGTGAAGTCTCTGAGTTGCCCCGCACCTGCCAAGCTGAACCTGTTTTTGCATGTCACCGGACGTCGTGCCGATGGCTACCATCTCTTGCAGACCCTGTTCCGTTTCATCGATCTGAACGACACCCTACATTTCAAAGTGCGTGAGGATGGTGAGGTACGTCGTGTGAACGCACTGGAAGGCGTGCCACCAGAGCAAGACCTTTGTGTCAGGGCGGCGCGACTATTGCAGCAGGAAACGGGTTGTAAAAAAGGTGTGGATATCGAGTTAGAGAAGCGCATCCCAATGGGCGGCGGCTTAGGTGGGGGAAGTTCCGATGCGGCGACCACCTTGTTGGCGCTGAATCGCCTATGGTCATTGAGCTTGTCCCGAGAACGCCTGATGCAGCTAGGCCTTAGCCTGGGGGCGGATGTGCCCGTGTTCGTATTCGGCGAGAACGCCTTTGCCGAAGGGGTGGGGGAGCTGTTACAGGCCTATCCCCTGCCAGATGCGTGGTACGTCGTGCTTTGCCCCCCCGTACATGTGCCCACGGCTCAAATATTCACTCACCCAGAATTGACACGAAATACGATTTCGATGACAATGCGCGCCCTTCCGAAAGGGCAAACTTTTCGAGTAGGGCGTAACGAGGGTGGTTTGAGGCTGGGGAACGATCTGCAGGCAGTTGCTTGTGACCTTTATCCCGCAGTCAAGGCTCATCTGGATTGGCTAGCACAGTTTGCTCCAGCACTCATGACCGGCTCCGGTGCATGTGTGTTCGCAGAGTTCGATACGGAAGTAGAAGCACAAGCGGTATTGCAGCAGTTGCCGGACGATATGCGCGGTTTCATCGCGAAAGGTCTGCAACAACACCCGCTAAGAAGTTTTGCTGCATAGTTTGTTGAAGCTGTTTAGAGTAGGTCGAACAGGTTCGAAAGTTTTATTGGGGAGTCGCCAAGTGGTAAGGCATCGGATTTTGATTCCGACATTCGTAGGTTCGATCCCTACCTCCCCAGCCAGTTTCTAAATCGGTGTGTGATGGGCGTTCGCGCCCATTTTATTTTGCGAGGTGTTCGATGTCCGGCGACATGATGGTCTTCACCGGTAATGCCAATCCCAAACTAGCGGAAAGCGTTGCTCGTCACCTCGGCATCCATCTCGGTCGTGCCACCGTAAGTCGCTTCTCCGATGGCGAAGTGATGGTCGAGATCATGGAGCACGTTCGCGGTAAAGACGTCTTCATCCTGCAATCCACCTGCGCACCCACCAACGACAATCTGATGGAGATCATGGTCATGGTCGATGCATTGCGCCGCGCTTCGGCTGCCCGCATCACCGCCGCCATCCCGTATTTCGGTTATGCCCGCCAAGACCGTCGTCCCCGTTCCGCTCG
>PNNY01000060.1 GCA_013824485.1 Sideroxydans sp. | reverse complement strand
CACGCGGTGACTGCACTTATGGAATGTCTCCTGACACTTCTTTGTCGAGATTGCTACTCCTATGACCGCTGACCGGCCCATAACTGCCGTTGGTTCATCTAGATGCCACCGTCCGTTCAGGCCGAATTGCGGTCTTTCACTGCAAGCATCATTGCCGGCCTGTGTGGGGCGCAAACAGCAAGACGGCATTGCATGATTGCTGCCAGCCATCACTGACGGGTACAGGTCTTCCTGACGCTACTTTCATGCTTCACGCGTAGCACAACACCAGAACGTACTGATCACGGGGCCAGCTGGAGTCGGCAAGACTGGCTGGTATGCGCATTGGTCAACCATAGCCCCCGTTCGCGAGCATTATGGGTGGCTGGTTTGGGGCATAAAACGCAATTTGTCGAGATAGTTTGCCCAATCGAGCATCATCTTGCGGCGTTCTGGCATGTATTCGGCTTGGTTGTAGCTTGCCCGAACTTTGTTCCGTTCGGCATGGGCCAGTTGTCGCTCAATAACATCCGACCTGAATCCGGCTTCGTTACACATGGTAGAGAATGTACCCCGCGCACCGTGAGGGCTGAATCGATCTGAAAACCCTAGTTTAGCTACAGCGTTCCTGAGTGTGGCGGTCGGCATGGTTTGCGACTTGGTGCCCTGAGTTGGAAATAGGTATTTTCCGTGTCCCGTCAATTCGTGCAGTGCATCCAACAGCACTCGTGCCTGCGGTGATATTGGCACGATATGTTCTTCGCGCATTTTCATGCGCGCACCGGGAATACGCCATTCTGCGCGGTCGAAATTGAATTCTGCCCAGACTGCCCCGCACAGTTCGCCAGGACGTACTGCAGTTAGTAGGAGAAGCTTGAGAGCGATTGATGTTGTGATATGCCCGGTGTAGTCCTCAAGCTTGCGCAAGAAATCCGGTAGGTCATCACCTTTCAAGTGTTTGCGGTGTTCAACGACACGACGGGCTATGTCTCCCTTGAGTGGATCGACAATGTTGTAATCGGCACGGTGTGTTTTGATTGCGAGCTTGAATACACTGCCGATGATCTGGCGAGCAAGAATTGCACGGGTTGGAGCTTGCCGAGCTTCGATTCTGCGAAGTACTTCGTGGATTGCAGGGGTTTTGATGTCCTTGATGGGTAGGGTGCCGATACGTGGATTGATGTCCTTCTTCAGGATGGTATCAACATGACCTGCATAGCCCGTAGACCAAGGTGCTGATTTTGACTTGTACCACTCAGAGGCGACCGATTCAAATGTTGTAGCTCGTTCGTATTGCTTCGCAATCTTATTGATTTTGCGTTGGTGAGCTGGGTTTATGCCTTGCTTTACTAATTGACAGGCATCGTCTCTCAGTCGTCTTGCTTCGGCAGCTTTTACGTGGGGGTACTCACCGATTCCGAACAGGCTTTCTTTTCCATCTAGTCTGAATCGATACCGCCAATGCTTGCCTCCTGATGGAGTGACTTCAAGGTATAATCCACGACTATCGGTTAGTTTGATGATTTTTGTTTCTGGCTTTGTGTTTCTAATCTGGGTATCGGTCAGCATAAGCCCTCCAGTGTGGTTGCAATATCTCTAAATCTAGGCTGCTATTGGGTTTGAGAGCAATTTGCGGGTAGATTAAAAATGAAGTTTTTGCGCTACCCGCATTTATACCCGCATTATTTTGAGCTGCCGTGATACATGATGAGACGGAATGAGGCAATAAATCATTAATAATTAGTTACTTAGTGCGTAAAATGATACGCCTTCACTCTATTTGATACAAGCTTAATGCACATGCAGCATATCCGTAATTTCTCCATCATCGCCCATATCGACCACGGTAAATCCACCTTGGCAGACCGCATCATCCACTTATGTGGCGGTTTGTCCGACCGAGAGATGGAGGCGCAAGTACTCGATTCAATGGATATCGAGCGTGAACGTGGTATCACCATCAAAGCGCAGACCGCAGCGCTGAGTTACAAGGCGCGCGATGGGCAGGTATACAACCTCAACCTTATCGACACACCAGGGCACGTAGACTTTTCTTATGAGGTTTCACGCTCACTCTCCGCATGTGAGGGGGCGTTGTTGGTGGTGGATGCATCGCAGGGTGTTGAGGCCCAGACCGTGGCGAATTGCTACACAGCACTTGATCTGGGTGTAGAAGTCGTTCCTGTCTTGAACAAGATCGACTTGCCTTCCGCCGATCCTGCCAATGCCATCGCCGAGATCGAGGACGTGATTGGAATTGATGCGCAGGATGCCGTGCACTGCTCGGCCAAGACTGGGCTGGGGGTGCAAGATGTGATCGAGGCACTGATCGTCAAAGTGCCACCACCTAAGGGCGACACCAAAGCGCCTTTACAGGGACTCATCATCGATTCATGGTTTGATAACTATGTCGGCGTGGTGATGCTGGTACGCATCGTCAACGGAACGCTTAAGCCAAAAGAAAAGATCCTATTCATGGCGACTGGCGCGCAACATCTCACCGAGAATCTAGGCGTCTTTACGCCGAAATCTCAGCCACGTGATGAATTGTCGGCTGGCCAAGTGGGTTTCGTGATCGCGGGCATCAAGGAATTAAAGGACGCCAAAGTCGGCGATACCATCACCTCGCTGGCACATCCTGCTAGCAGTGCGTTACCTGGCTTCAAGGAAGTGCAGCCGCAAGTATTCGCAGGATTGTTTCCGGTGGAATCCAATCAATACGAAGCGCTACGTGACTCGTTAGAAAAGCTCAAGCTGAATGATTCATCGTTACTGTATGAGCCTGAAGTGTCGCAAGCGCTAGGCTTTGGATTCCGTTGTGGCTTCCTCGGACTATTGCATATGGAGATCGTGCAGGAGCGATTGGAGCGCGAGTTCGATATGGACTTGATCACGACTGCGCCGACGGTGATATACGAAGTCGTGATGCGAGACGGCACCATGTTGATGGTCGATAATCCAGCGAAGATGCCTGATGTCTCCAAGATCGAAGAGATACGAGAGCCCATCGTCGATGTGAATCTATATATGCCGCAGGAATATGTGGGGGCAGTCATCACTTTGTGCACCCAAAAACGGGGTCTGCAAAAGGATATCAGCTATCACGGCAAGCAAGTGTTGCTGAAATATGAAATGCCTATGGGCGAGATCGTGATGGATTTCTTCGACAAGCTTAAGTCGGTGTCGCGCGGTTATGCTTCGATGGATTACGAATTCAAGGAATATCGTTCTGCGGACGTGGTCAAGGTGGATATTCTCATCAATAGCGAAAAAGTGGATGCGCTTTCTATCATCGTGCATCGTGCCAACAGCCAGCATCGCGGGCGCGAAGTAGCGGCAAAGATGCGAGAACTGATCCCGCGCCAGATGTTCGATGTGGCGATCCAAGCAGCCATTGGTGCCAATATCATCTCGCGCGAGAACGTCAAAGCCCTGCGTAAGAACGTGCTAGCAAAATGTTACGGTGGTGACATCTCGCGTAAACG
The DNA here is from genome assembly GCA_013824485.1 of Sideroxydans sp. Lineage (GTDB taxonomy): Bacteria > Pseudomonadota > Gammaproteobacteria > Burkholderiales > Gallionellaceae > Sideroxyarcus. The sequence goes on along the minus strand of PNNY01000060.1, from coordinate 7,660 downwards.
CAAGCTGCTGGAAAAGCAGAAAGCGGGTAAGAAACGTATGAAGCAAGTGGGCAGTGTCGAGATACCGCAAGAGGCGTTCTTAGCCATACTGCGTGTGGATGACAAATAATCGGAGCCGAACAAGATGACTTTTGCCTTGATCATGTTCTTGTTGTTGGTGGTGACCGGTACTGTATGGTTGCTCGACAAGTACGTTTTGCGCGCGAAGCGCGCTACTGAAGCTAAAGAACCTTGGTGGGTGGAATACTCCAAGAGTTTCTTTCCTGTCATTCTCGCCGTCTTTGTGTTGCGTTCATTTGTGGTCGAGCCTTTCAAGATACCTTCTAGCTCAATGGTGCCGACCCTGCACGTGGGTGACTTCATCTTGGTGAATCGTTACACCTACGGATTGCGCCTGCCCATCGTGAATAAAAAGATCATCGAAGTGAATCAGCCGCAACGCGGCGATGTGATGGTGTTCCACTTTCCGAACGATCCTTCGATAGACTACATCAAGCGTACCGTGGGCTTACCTGGGGATGTGCTGGTCTATCGTGAGAAGCGACTTTGGGTGAACGGGGTTGAACAAGCTAGATTGCGTGGTGATGACTATAATTTCCTAGAGAGTGGTTTGAACTTCGTGCATACGGAAAGCTATACCGAGGACTTGACAGGTAAGAAGCATCCGATTTTGATCAATCCGGAGATGCCTTCCGTACATCTAGCAAGTGTGGATGCCTTTCCAATGCATGACCAGTGCAGTTATAGTGCCGAGGAGATGCGCTGTAACGTACCTACAGGCCATTACTTTATGATGGGCGACAATCGAGATAACAGTCGTGACAGTCGCTATTGGGGATTCGTGCCAGATGAGATGATTGTCGGCAAAGCGTTTTTCATCTGGATGAATTTTGGTGAATTGGAGCGTATCGGTTTGTCGATCGACTAGAGAGCATAGAGAAAGGAAAGCGAAATGGAATCATTTAAAAAAATGCAGCAAGGAATTAGTTTTTCAGGATTTATCATGACTGCATTCTTGTTTATCCTTATCGCTGTATTAGGAATGAAGGTGGTGCCTCCATACATTCAAAGCGCGCAGATATCTTCAATATTCAAAGCGCTTGCATCTGAGTCGGCTATGCAGAGTGCGTCGATTGCAGAGATAAAACAATCATTTAATAAACGCGCTAGCTTGAATAGGATTACAGAAGTCACTGCAGAGGATATTGAGATTGGCAAAGATGGATCTACATTAATTTTGAATGCGAATTATGTAGTTAAAATCCCTCTGGTAGGTAATGTCACCTTGTTGCTCGAATTTAATCCGAGTAGCTCCTAATTAATCGATGAACCACGCGGCGTTATTTAGGAAGCTTGGTTATCAGTTTGTGCAGGCAGCCTTGTTGCAGCGTGCGTTGACGCACCGTAGCTATAGTTCAGCGCATAACGAACGTCTCGAATTTCTCGGCGATAGCGTCCTTAATTGCACTATCGCCAAATATCTCTATCAAACTTATCCAGACGTCCCAGAAGGCGACCTTTCTCGCTTGCGTTCCAATCTGGTCAATCAGCAAACATTGGCCGTGCTCGCTCAACAATTGAACATCGGAGCGATGTTGGCCTTGGGCGAGGGCGAGCTTAAGAGTGATGGTGCACGCCGTCCTTCCATTCTTGCGGATGCGCTGGAGGCAGTGTTTGGCGCAGTGCTTCTGGATGCTGATTTTGCGATTGCAGAAAAAGTGGTGCTAGGGCTGTATGTCCCTTTCATCGCCACTATGGATATACAGAGTTTAGGGAAGGATGCGAAAACACAATTGCAGGAGTACCTGCAAGGTCGCAAATTCCCATTGCCAAAATATTCCGTCATCCAGATCAAAGGTGAGGCGCATGCACAAATTTTTGAGGTTGAGTGTGAGATAGAAAAGTTGAAGATCAAGACGCGTGGTGAAGGCCACAGTCGCCGTGTTGCAGAACAAGTTGCCGCAGAAGCGGCTTATAAGAGAATCCCCCAATGACTGAATCAGAAACACTCCACAGTGGTTTCATCGCCATCGTTGGCCGCCCTAACGTGGGCAAGTCCACCTTGCTCAATCACCTCATCGGTCAAAAGATCAGCATCACTTCGCGCAAGGCGCAGACGACACGCCATCGCATCACTGGCATCCTGACCGAAGATAAGACTCAGTTCGTGTTCGTTGATACGCCCGGGTTCCAGACGCAACATACCAATGCGCTGAATCGCAGCATGAATCGCGTGGTCACCAACAGTCTGCGTGAAGTGAACGTCGTTTTGTTCGTGCTCGAAGCGCGCCATTTCGATGAGCGCGATAAGCAAGTGTTGGAACTGTTGCCGCAGGATCGTCCAGTGATCCTGGTCATCAACAAAGCTGACCTGATGCAGGACAAGAACGAACTGTTGCCATTCATTCAAGAGATATCCGCCTTGCGTCATTTCGCCGCCATCGTGCCGGTGAGTGCGCGCCAAGATAAGCATCTCGATACTTTATTGGATGCTATTCGCCCTTTCTTGCCTGAAGGGGAGCATCTGTACGCCGAGGATGACATCACTGATCGTAATGAGCGTTTCCTCGCTGCCGAACTCTTGCGTGAGAAGGTATTTCGCTTTACGGGTGACGAACTGCCTTATTCAGTCAGCGTCATCATCGAACAGTTTAAGCTCGAAGGTAAGTTGCGTCGCATCCATGCCGCCATCCTAGTGGATAAGGATGCACACAAGGCCATGCTCATCGGTAGTAAGGGTGAGAAGCTGAAAGAGATCGCGACGCAAGCTCGCCTTGATATGGAAAAGCTGTTCGATGGCAAGGTGTTCCTCGAAGTGTTCGTCAAAGTCCGTAGTGGTTGGGCGGATAGCGCGCAGATGTTGAAGTCTTTGGGGTATGAGTAACGCAGCGTCTAAACAACGTATTCAGGACGAACTTTCCTTCGTTCTGCATAGCTACCCCTTCCGCGAGACCAGCCTTGTACTAGAGGTGTTCAGCCGTCAACATGGGCGTGTGCCTTTGGTGGCGCGGGGGGCAAGACGACCACGCTCTGCTTTGCGCGGATTGTTGATGAGTTTCCAGCCACTATCGTTGAGTTGGTTCGGTAAACACGAGTTGCGTACTTTGCACGGCGCCGAGTGGCAGGGGGGGCAACCGCAGTTGCAAGGTACGGCGTTGCTGTGTGGTTTCTATCTGAATGAGTTGCTGCTCAACCTGATGGCGCGCGACGATCCGCACGAGAGCCTGTTCGATTATTACCAGCAGACCATGCAGCGATTGGCGATGGAAGATGATCATGCTTTCACGCTGCGCTGTTTCGAGAAGCATATGTTGCAGGAGTTGGGTTATGCCTTGCAGCTAGAAACGGAAGCGGTCAGCGGTCAGCCCATCGTCCCGACACAGACCTACCGCTATATACTTGAACTCGGTGCGGTGGCCGAAACGCCTGATACGTCGCAAGGGATGCCGATCACAGGCAAGACCTTGCTAGATATGGCGGCGGACGATTATCGTGATGCCAACAGCGCGCGTCAGAGTAAACAATTGATACGCATGTTGCTCGACCACTATCTGGCTGGAAAGACGTTGCACACACGTGAATTGATGAGGGATTTACAGAAGCTATGATCAAACTAGGACTTAACATCGACCATGTCGCTACGTTGCGCCAAGCGCGCGGCGCACGTTACCCCAATCTAGTGCGTGCCGCATTGGTGTGTGAGGAGGCGGGGGCGGATGCCATCACCATCCATCTGCGCGAAGATCGCCGTCACATCCAAGATGCGGATGTGGACATCCTGCGCGGCATGTTACAGACACGCATGAACTTAGAATGTGCCGTCACTGACGAGATGATCACCAATGCCTTGCGTGTGAAGCCGCACGATATTTGCCTCGTTCCGGAGAAGCGTGAAGAGCTGACGACCGAAGGTGGGTTGGATGTCATCAAACATTTCGATGCCGTGCAACGTGCTACCCAACGTTGTACTGAAGCAGGTATCCGTGTTTCTCTGTTCATCGATGCGGATGAGCGCCAATTGGATGCTGCAAAGAGAGCGGGTGCGCCAGTAATCGAGATACATACCGGAAAATATGCCGATGCCGACAGCGTGCCTGCGCGCGATACCGAATTGGCGCGCATCCACAAGGCTGCATTGCATGCGCATGGTCTAGGATTGCAGGTTAATGCCGGTCACGGACTCAATTATCACAACGTGCGTCCTATCGTTGCTATCCCGCATATCGCTGAACTCAACATTGGTCATGCCATCGTCGCCGAGGCCGTGTTCATCGGGCTGGAACAAGCTGTCAAAAACATGAAGGCGCTGTTGGTCGCATGATCTTCGGTATCGGCACTGACATCATCTCGGTCGCGCGTATCGAAGCGGCGGTGCAGCGTCATGGTGATGCTTTTGCCAGACGTATCTTGAGTACGCACGAACATCTTGAACTGTCCTCGCAGGCTCATCCTGCACGCTTCCTCGCCAAACGATTCGCAGCAAAAGAAGCTTTTGCAAAAGCCTCTGGTCAAGGCTTGCGTCATCCAGTCAGCTTGCAACGCATCACCGTCAGTCATGACGCCTTAGGCAAACCTATTTTTGTATTCGATGCATCACTTGCGGAGCATCTGACCACGCTAGGAATCCTGCGTCATCACCTGAGCCTCAGTGATGAGAAAGATACGGCTGTGGCATTCGTTATTTTGGAAGGGAAAGACTGATGGGTATCGGACCGGTGATGTTAGACGTGGTGGGCAAGACACTCACGCCGGAAGACGAAGCGCGACTCAAGCATCCATTGGTCGGCGGTGTCATCCTGTTCGCACGCAACTACGAATCCCCCAGCCAACTTGCCGAACTGACCGCCAGCATCCGAGCTTTGCGTACGCCGCCGTTGTTGATCTCGGTCGATCACGAAGGGGGCAGGGTGCAGCGCTTCCGCACAGGTTTCACCAAGATCCCGCCGATGCGTGAACTAGGTAAGCTCTACGACCAGCATCCAAAAAGAGCCAAACATCTCGCCGAGCAGGTAGGTTATGTGCTTGCTTCTGAGTTGCGTGCTTGCGGTGTCGATTTCAGTTTCACGCCCGTTTTGGATGTGGACTATGGTGCGAGCAGTGTCATCGGTGACCGAGCTTTTCATGCCGAGCCACAAGCCATCGCTGAGTTGGCACATAGCCTTTTGATCGGGCTAAAAAAAGGCGGTATGCCCACGGTAGGCAAGCATTTTCCAGGGCATGGTTACGTCTGCGCGGATTCCCATCTGGAGATTCCCGTGGACGAACGCAGCTATACCGACATCGAACTGTGTGACCTCATCCCGTTCCGCCAGATGGTCAATTTTGGATTGACGGCAGTGATGCCCGCACATGTCATCTATCCCAAAGTCGATCCGCGTCCTGCTGGATTCTCCAAGATATGGTTGAAAGACATCCTGCGCGGAGAATTGGGGTTTGAAGGGTGTATCTTCAGCGACGATCTGAGCATGGAAGGTGCGACCGTTGCTGGCGGTATCGTGCAGCGCGCAGAGGCAGCACTCCATGCAGGGGCGGATATGGTATTGGTCTGTAACAAGCCAGAGTCTGCGGATGAATTATTGGCAGGACTCAAATGGGAAATGTACGCGCCAACCAAAGCCAGATTGGCTCAGATGCACGGCAAGCACCATCCCAAGACGCTCGCGCAACTGCACGAAGATCCAGATTTCATCAAAGATTTACAAGACATCAGTAAAGTTGGGATACGCGAAGGCGAACTGCCTTTGGTATAGAATCTCAACCGTTGATTTCAGTCAGTGACATCTAAGAAATGAGTGAATTCCAGTTAAGTCTGTTGAGCATCGGGGCGGTCGTCGTGATCGCCGTATATCTCTATGGATTGTGGCAGCAATGGCGCTATCGCCGTAGTCTCAGCAAGCCTTTCGAGCCAACTGCGGTGGTCAGTAAAACGACGCCCCAGCAGTCGCAGGAGTTGGATGAGGCTGAGACGCAGCATTACATCGCCGACCCCATCCCTGAGACCTCGCCGCAATTCGATGAAAAGACTGACTACGTCGTCAGCATGACCCTCAAGTTCCCGCAGAGCGCAGAAGCATTGGATGGCTATTGGCAGCGACGTTTCGACTATGGTAAGACCATCCAGGCAGTGGGTTGCAGTGCGGCTAGCGGTGTGTGGGAGCGTGTCATTCCGGAAAGTCGCACTTCCTATAGCGCCTTCAAGATTGCACTGCAATTAGTGGATCGTAACGGCCCTGTCAGCGATACACGCTTGTCAGATTTCCGTGAGCTGTTGGGTGCCATCGGCCAAAAATTGGATGCTGACATGATGTTGCCGATGGTCGATAGCGCCATCGAGCGCGCGCGCGAGTTGGATAAGTTTTGCGCCGATGTAGATCAGATGATCGGTATCAATATCGTGCCCAATAGTGAGCGAGTCCTGTTCGGCAGCGAAGTGGCACGTGCTGTACAGCTAGTCGGTATGAGCTTGCAGGCGGATGGCACTTTCCACCAGTTCGATGCGGACGGCGCGACCTTGTTCACCTTGAGTGTATCTGACGGCACTCCATTCCAACACCACACACTGGACCAGATGCAAGTCGATAATATGACCTTGTTGCTCGACATCCCGCGCGTCAAAGATCCGGTCAAATGCCTAGATGAGATGACCTTGCTGGCGATGGAAGTCGCGACCACCTTGCGCGCGACACTCGTCGATGATCAGCGTGTCACTTTGGATAACTCGGCCATCTCTCGTATCCGTTCTCAAGTAGAGGCAGTCGAGAAGAGCATGTTGGCCGGTGGTATCGCTCCCGGAAGCGATCAGGCGTTGCGGCTGTTCTCCTGATGGGGGCGGCTGAACGTATCGCTCAGTTGCGTGCCGACATCCAGCGGCATGATCACAACTACTATGTATTGGATGCGCCTAGCATCCCCGATGCGGAATACGACAAGCTGTTCCGCGAGTTGCAATCCTTAGAAGCGCAACACCCAGAACTGTTCACGCCAGATTCACCCACGCAGCGTGTAGGCGGCAAAGTGTTGGATGGCTTCACTCCAGTGAAACATGCTGTCCCTATGCTATCCATCCGCACCGAGACGGATACCGAATCCAGTGGCGCTTCCAACTTCGATACCCGCGTCAAGAATGCCTTGGATTCGACAGCAGGCATCGAATACAACTGCGAACTCAAGTTCGACGGCCTTGCCATCAATCTTCGCTACGAGCGCGGTGTATTGGTACAAGCAGCGACCCGTGGCGATGGCGAGACGGGCGAGGACGTGACGCAGAATATCCGCACCATCAAATCTATCCCGTTGCGCTTGCATGGCTGTGATGTCGAGGTGCTGGAAGTGCGCGGCGAAGCGTATATGTCGCGCAAGGACTTCGATCGATACAACGAAAAGCAGCGCGACTTGGGATTGGCCACCTTGGTCAATCCACGCAATGGCGCCGCCGGCACCATCCGTCAGCTCGATCCAGCACTGGCTGCCAAACGACCGCTTTCCTTCTTTGCCTACGGATTGGGGGAAATCAAAGGTTGGGAATTACCTGCGACACATAGCGCAATCCTTGACGAATTGAAGTCGTTCGGATTGCCTGTGTGTGATGAGCGTGCCGTGGCGAAAGGGGCTGATGAACTAGTCGCCTTCCACCAGCGCACCGCAGCTAAGCGAGATACGC
>PNNY01000059.1 GCA_013824485.1 Sideroxydans sp. | reverse complement strand
CACCACCGCGTCCGAAAATGAATGGGTCGCCACCTTTTAGGCGCAACACGCGCTTACCTTCTTTAGCCAGACGAACCAGCATGTGGTTGATCTCTTCTTGTGGCAGCGTGTGGTTGTCGCGCTGCTTGCCCACATAGATGCGCTCAGCATCACGGCGCGTCATCTCAACGATAGGTTGAGAGACTAAGTTGTCATACAGCACCACATCTGCTTTCTGCATCAAGCGTAGTGCACGAAAAGTAAGCAGGTCAGGATCACCTGGGCCGGCGCCGACCAGAAATACCTCGCCCAGCGTCTGTGAATCCGTTTGCATCTGCTGCTGCAACAAAGACTCAGCGCCCGCCTCATCACCCGCCAGCACCTTCTCAGCCACCTGCCCATCAATCACTTCTTCCCAAAAGATACGGCGCTGCGCAGTGTCGGTGATACGTACTTTCACAGGCTGACGGAAGCGCTCGACGAATCGCGCCAAGCATCCGTATCCTTCTGGGATGACGCTTTCCAATTTGGCACGCAACGTACGCGCCAACACAGGCGATGTTCCGCCCGTAGAGAAAGCGACCATCAGCGGCGACCTATCTAGAATGGATGGCATGATGAACGAGCACGCTGCAGGATCATCTACCACGTTCACTGGAATGTTGCGAAACTTCGCCGCCGCCGAGACGAGGTGATTGACCGACTTATCATTTGTCGCGGCAATCACCAAGGCGACACCTTCAAGTTGCTGAACCTGAAAATGTTCGGGGATGAATTGAATTTCCGTCAACGCATCGAACGATGCACACCTCTCTGGCGCAACCACAGTCAACTTCGCACCAGCCTTCGCTAGCATTGTCGCTTTTCTGAAGGCGACCTCGCCCGCCCCCACCACAAGGCAGCGCTGGTCTTTGATATTCAAAAAGATGGGGAAGTAGTCCATGAATTGTTTTCGGTTCTTTACACTCGCAGGCACTCTACCGTAAATTGCGCCCATGAAAAAATATCTGCTTATGCTTTTTGTTACTTCGCTAGTCGGTTGTAGTGGTCCTGCACAGCGCCCTGATAATGCTTCCGATGATCGAATGAACGATCTAGTGATGTATGCGATGAGCTTGGCCGACACCCCCTATCGCTACGGGGGAAACTCGGCAGACAGTGGATTTGATTGCAGCGGCTATGTCGGTCATGTGTTCAGACATGAACTCAACATCACACTTCCTCGCACCAGCCGCGAGATCAGCCAAGTCGGCGAACCTATCAGTCAAAGTGAACTACGTCCGGGCGACCTCGTCTTTTACAACACCCTGCGCCAACCTTTTTCCCACGTAGGTATCTATGTCGGTGAAGGAAAATTCGTGCACTCGCCCAAGCGCGGTGATCGTATCCGCATCGAGCCTATGCACTACAACTATTGGAAATCTCGCTTCAACGGTGCACGCCGCATCCGCTAACGCTTAGCCGCCTTTAGCTCAGTGGCGAGTTGGTGGACAGTCATAGCGTAATAGCTGCTGATGTTGTAGCGCATGATGACATCGAAGTTCTCGAATGCTAGCCAATACTCTTTGCCAGTATCAAAGGTGAGATCCAATACCCATGAGGGCGGCAAAATAGATTCAGTAGCCACCAATGGAGTCACCCCTGCATCAGCCTTCCAAGCAAAGGTCGGGCGCACTTCGGTCAATACATCCAGACTCTTTTCATCAGCAACCTTCGCTTGCAAGGCAACAGGTTCGCCCGTACGCCATCCATAGTGCTTGAAGTAGTTAGCCACGCTGCCGATGGCATCTTCAGGTTCATGCAGAATGTCCACCTTGCGGTTGCCGTTGTAATCCAGCGCGTATTTTCGATAGTTGCTCGGCATGAACTGTGGGATGCCCAATGCACCTGCGTAAGAAGATTGGATGGAAAGTAGATTGAAATCTTGCTCGCGTACCAACAGCAGGTACTTCTCCAGCTCTGAGCGGAAGAATTCCTCGCGCTTTGGATAATCGAATGCTAGCGTGGTCAATGCGTCCAAGGTACGGAACTTGCCCGCATTCTTACCGTAGAGCGTTTCCACCCCGATGATGGCGATGATGTATTCCTGTGGCACGCCGAATTGTTTCTCGGCACGTTTCAATGTCGCCTCGTGTTTGCTCCAAAATTTGATGCCCGCATCGATACGTTGCTGATTGACGAACGTCGCGCGATATTCCGCCCAAGGTTTCATGGTGGCCGGCTTGGAGATTGCTGCGATGATATCCGGCCTATGTTCGGCCCGTTTGAAGGTGCGCACCAGTTCTTCTTTCTTGAACTGATGCTTCACCACCATCTCGTCAATGAAGGCAGGAATACCTGGCAAGTCAGCAGAATGGGCAAGTGCAGGAAGCAGAATGAGGAGTAAAACGGGCAGTGTTTTCATAGCGCGCGCATTTTACTCGACAGCCTGTCGCCTCACTGTTAAATTTCGGCCTCTTCAATCAAGCAAAAGCCCTGTAAATATCATGGAAAAACCCGTACAACATCATCGCCTCCTCATCCTCGGTTCTGGCCCTGCCGGATATACAGCTGCCGTCTATGCAGCACGTGCCAATTTGAAACCTGTGCTCATCACTGGTATGGCCCAAGGTGGACAACTGATGACCACCACCGAAGTGGACAACTGGCCCGCTGATGTGAATGGCGTACAAGGCCCTGAATTGATGCAACGCTTCCAGCAGCATGCAGAACGCTTCAACACTCAGATCGTTTTCGATCACATCCACACAGCCAAGCTGCAACAAAAACCGTACACACTCATTGGGGATGCTGGAACCTATACCTGCGACGCACTCATCATCTGTACCGGCGCATCGGCTCAATACCTCGGCCTACCTTCTGAAGAAGCGTTCATGGGCAAAGGCGTCTCTGGCTGCGCGACCTGCGATGGCTTCTTCTATCGCAACAAACCCGTCGCCGTTGTCGGCGGCGGCAACACAGCCGTGGAAGAAGCGCTGTACCTCGCGAACATAGCCAGCCACGTCACGCTCATCCACCGTCGTGACACCTTCCGTGCAGAAAAGATCATGATCGATCATCTGATGGATAAGGTAAAAGAAGGCAAGATCACCTTGCAACTACACCAGACATTGGATGAAGTGCTGGGCGACACCAGCGGCGTGACTGGTGCACGTCTTAAGAACGTACAGACTGGCACGACACAGGACATCAAAGTAGATGGCGTGTTCATCGCCATCGGTCACAAGCCGAACACCGACATCTTTGCCGGACAACTGGAGATGGAGAACGGCTACCTCGTCACTCAAGGTGGGCGCAACGGTAATGCAACCCAAACCAGCATCGCAGGTGTGTTCGCTGCGGGGGACGTGCAAGACCATATTTATCGCCAAGCCTGCACCAGCGCTGCCACTGGCTGTATGGCCGCATTGGATGCAGACAAATACCTAGCTTCATTGGGGTAAGTCGTGAAAGAAAAGCCGGAACAGGATAAAGACTTGTTCCGGCAAGCACTGGAAGACGTGGTCCCGCTCAAACCGAATGACCGCGTTGTTCCGATTCCTAAGCCGCTCAGAACAAAAGATACGCCACTGACTTCCACCTTCATCGCGGACGATCTGTCCGATCACGGCGCTGGCGACATCGCCATCACTGAATACCTAAGCAACGGCCTGAACCGCATGACACTGCGCAAATTACGCAAAGGCGAGTGGCCGCCACAGGACAGCTTGGACCTACACGGCCTTACCAATGACGAAGCAAGACAGTTATTAGTGACCTTCCTACATCAGGCCACCCAGCATGGCTTGCGCTGCGTCAACATCATCCACGGCAAAGGATGGCGCGATGAAGGACGCGACGGGATACTCAAGGTCAACACACGCCATTGGCTGACCCAACATGCACAGGTGCTCGCATTCTGCGAAGCACCACAAAATGCAGGCGGGGGTGGCGCAGTGTGGGCACTGTTAAAGACAAAGACATAATCCAATACGAGGGTTGACACAAGAACGAACGTTCTCTACCATGCAAAGAACGTTCGTTCTCTGGAGATTGTCATGCCCCTGCTTAATCAACACCTCGCAAGTTCAACTCGACGTAGCGCCTCAGTCCTGCTTTCCCTGACGCACCCGAATAAATCCATGTTCGAACGACAACGCGCCTTGTTACGCAAAGCCGTGCCCGCAGGCTTTCCTTCCCCAGCAGATGATCATGTGGAACGACGCTTGAGCCTAGATGAGCATCTCATCGAGCATAAGGAATCGACATTCTTCATGCGCGTGGCAGGACACTCTATGCGCGAAATGGGAATCTATGACGGTGACCTACTAGTGGTAGACAGAGCCGTCCCCGCCACACACACCAGCGTCGTGGTAGCAGTGATAGATGGTGAATTCACAGTGAAGCAATTGCTCTATACACCGCAAGGGAAAGTGTTGCGCGCCGCACACCCAGACTATCCAGATGTGATCGTTCAAGCTGAACATGACTTTTCGATCTGGGGCGTGGTGCAGTGGAACGTGCACAAGGTATAGCTAGGAAAGCAATGCTGAAATAAAAAACCCGCTGATCGTTAAGATCAGCGGGTTTATCTTTGGGGTGATCGATGGGGCTCGAACCCACGACAACTGGAATCACAATCCAAGTATTTATAACAATATAATGTCCAATGTTGTATGGGTATTTAGCCTGTTTTATAATCCCACAACTGAATTTCGGGGACAAAACGGGGACACTCATGGCAACTTTTGAGCAAAGAGAAAGCGGATGGTGGCAAGCAAAAATTCGCCGTAAGGGATTTCCAGATCAGTCGAAAACTTTCCAGAAGAAAGATGACGCAGAAAAATGGGCTCGTGACATTGAAAGTAAGATTGACCGAGATGTATTCGTGGATCGTACAGAGGCAGAGTCCACCACATTAAAAACTGCCCTTGAGAATTACGAAATCGAAGTGTCCAGCAAAAAAGATGGCTACGATGTGGAAAAGGTGCGCATCTCAGCATGGAAGCGTGACCCGCTGGCAAAACGCTCAATGGCTTCATTAAAACCCGCAGACTTTGCAAAGTGGCTCGCTATCCGCCTAAACAGTGTTGCGCCATCTACGGCTCGCAAAGACCTTGCTTTGATATCTCACTTATTCACCGTCGCCATCAAACGCTGGGGAATGGCCGTATCGAACCCTATAGCAAAAATTGAAATTCCCGCCGAAGACAACGCTCGCGATCGCCGACTAGAAGTCGGCGAAGAATCATATTTGCTAAATGCACTACAGGGAGCTTGTTCCGATCCTTCTAGGGAAAACATTTGGATACTCCCTTTGGTTCAAATCGCCATTGAAACAGCTGCACGCCAAGGTGAGCTGTTGGCATTGAAGTGGGCAGACGTAGATTTGGAAAAGCGCGTCATTCGAATTCGCGGAAAAGATCGCGCTGACGGGAAAAGTAGAACAAAAAATAAGGATAAATATCGAGATGTTCCCTTGAGTACCTATGCTAAGAATATTTTGGACAAATTGCCACGCTCAATCAAAGGCAACGTATTTCAAACCAGCTCGAGTGCTGTAAAGCAGTCCTTTTCTCGGGCTGTAGTTCGAGCGAGTAAGGCATACATCAAGGAATGTGAAAAGCACAACACCAAGCCGACTGCACGATTTCTATCCGATCTGACCTTTCACGATTTGCGCCACGAGGCCACTAGCCGACTTGCCGAAAAGCTCGCTATGCATGAGCTAATGAAAGTCACAGGACATAAGGATACTAGAATGTTGGCGCGCTACTATCATCCAAGGGCTGAAGACTTGGCGAAGAAGCTAGCTTGAAAATGCGCGCTTCGAAAATATTTGAGGATAACCTCTAGTATCCACAGTTTGACTTATGGCAGGCAAAACAAGAGCCAAGCTCGAAGATGGAATTGCTGTAATGACAGCTTGCGGTCAGCCTTGCTAAGTTTAACGGTAGCCTAGTAGAACTAGGATTTCTACTCATTTACTTACGCCAACTTTCCGAGCGCCGTGCGTACCGCTCTAATCCGCATTGCTACGTCGAGTCATGAACAGCCATTTCGATGTGCCTCAGAATTTGATCAAACAGCATATCTGCATTGATTGGCTCATCGTCGAATTTTAGCTCTTCAACGCACTCGGCCTCGGTGGCAATGGTGATTGCCTCCGCGTTTCTGATCAAACGATAGAAGGTCTCTGGGGCAGCAGGCTTAATCGCTTTCTGACTATGGAAGGCATCAAGATCTATATCGAGGATGTAGGGCTGCGCCTCTAGGTGAGGGATACCGACGCACCGCGACATCTCGGCCCCGCGTGCTAATTGGTCGTCGAGATAACTCAACTCGATAATCATGTTCCCGTGCTCAACGACACAATCGTCATTGTGGGGCATTCGAGTACAGCCGATGGCGCAGTCGTGGGAAATCACGAAAATGTGATTCTCCGGGTCGTCGTAAGTCATAGGCCGGCACGGAAACTGGAGTCTCGGTGGCAGTGGCCATCGTACCTGCCGCTCTGCCTCGTAAGCCTTCTTCTCAATGGACGGATTTCCTCCACCATCACTCAACTGAATGCAAAAAGCATAGTTAAGGATGTCCGACATAGTCGCGGCATCGATATGCTCGTCGTGGCGCAGGCGTTCTATAGCCCAAAGCAAGCTTTGGTCGTCCTGCCAATCGATTCGTTTGGACAGTGCTCTAGCCAGAGCCCACGCATCCTCCCCACTTTCCATCGTTTCTATGCAGGCGTGGCCTAGAAACGCCTCATGAACATCGGTATGGTGGTCGATTGTAATCAGATTCGGTGTCCGGCCAATTTGGCGACGAATCAATGCCCAAGGCGCAAGAATCTTATGGTGATCATCAACGACAAAGACATCCTTGCCGCAGATATCGTAGTAGCTGAACAAACCCGCCAAGGTCATGTTATTCCCCGTGTCATGTAATCGCTCGGCGTGCCATTCTTAAATATCGGAAAAACGAATATCTTCAAGTTTGACGAAGTCACTTCACTCGTAAATGGCGGCATGAGTAACGTTGTACGCCCCAGGAAACAGCGAAGGTTTCGGACACTTCGTACCAACTCCCCCCTGGATGGCCGCCGCCATGGTTTTCACCCATGCACGAACACTCGCAATGAAAACCTTCTGCATTCCAGCACGCGGACGCGCACTTCTGTTGCTCCCGGTACAACTGAATCACATATGCCTCACGATAGCGTTTCAGCGCTAGATGGATAGCGCTGTCAAACCACGATGTCGGAATCTCCCAAGCCTTATATTGACCACACCATTTGGGCTTGGTCCTCCGATCACCTCGAAGCCATTCGAAGCTTCCCTCCGCAAACGGGACTCGAATCAAAACAGGTTGGGGATTGGCGCGTTTGAATATCGAGGGAATCTGGCCTTGCCGCCAAATCGCTTTCAGTTGTGAATCGCTCAATTCCTGTGACATGAGTGACCCTCCAATCGCGTGGATTAGCGCTGTTTGTTCGCTTGGGACAGAACTGAAGCAGCCAGTTTCTTCGTGCCGTCCGCATGGTGATCGCTCGCCAGCACGCGTGCAGCCACGTCCTCCATCTTCGCGCCAGTCTGTTTATCGCCGCTGCGTTGTGACAGGGCCGACGCTGCAAGACTCTTTGCGACCTGCGATGCCCGACTGTCCTGCAACGTCTCTGCCGCCAATTTTCCGATGCGAGTGGACGTCTGCTTCGTGTTCTTCGACATAAAACCTCCTTGATGATTCAAGTCTTGGGCGACGTACGGAATGGCAAAACAACTGTGCTAACTTGACCTGATTGTTCTTCGGCGTTTGCCTGCACAGTCCGCAGCCGCGCGAATTGAACAACATTACTCTTGCCTTGAAAGTAGCCTTCTGGGAGTCCTGCAAGCATCTCGATATCAAAAGCAGCGAGGCCGATGTGCCTCGGGATCGCATCCATTGGCATCACGTTTTCATCCACCAGCAGATCGATGGTGCGACGGAGCAAGCGTGGTTGCTCTGGCTTACGATCTCCGTCACCTGGCTCTGACTTCCCCCCCCATCGCGCAGATCGCCGCTTGAAGAGTGCCAATTTTCCCTCTTCGTCCAACAATCCCAAGGCGTATAGCCTCATGGTAATTGCGGCCACCGAAGCGCCCCACCGCCGCTTGAGCAATAATAAATCGTCCAGTGTGGTGGGCATACGCACATCTGACGCAAACGTCTCGGCAGGAAGCAAAAATGCGCCTGCAAAGTTATGCGCCTGCTTCTCCATCAGATTATGGCGATCACGATCCGTCGTGCGCTGGATATGCCGATGTAAAACCAGATGACCAAGTTCATGCGCCAAGTCGAACCGGCTGCGGTAACCATTGTCCTTATCGGCAGACAACAAAATTAATGGTCGCTCAAGCACCTCGCTCCAAGCTGACAGCCCTTCAATTTGAGCAATGCCTGTTTCCTCGCGGATCAGGATTATGCCCGCTCCCTCGACCGCGAGAGCTAAGTCTTCAACTGCGACACGACCAAGGCGCCACATGTCGCGGCATTCGCAAGCAGCCTTCTCGATATCCTCGGGCGTGATCTGTTCCGGCTCGGAAAAACTGCGGGTAGGCAGATTCAACTCCGGATAGTCCACAAACTCCATCAACGCAACGGCGATGTCCTGAGCCCATTCGAGTCGAGCCTCAAGCATCGCACGCGCTGCAACGTGCGCGGATGCATTGCTGCGAAACAGTGGCAAAGACACTTTTTCCGTCGGCGGACGGGTAAACCATTCCGGGGTGACATTTACCACCCCCGCGAGCCGTTCGAGCGCCTCACGCTCTGGTGCCTGCGTACCGGCGCGCCACTTACTAATAGTGGCTGGCGATACGCCGACCATGGATGCCAGCTGTACCTGAGTCAGGCGACGCGCCGCCAGAATCTGGCTAAGTCGACCTTCCTGAAAACCTTGAATTCCACCGCGACTCATTGTGTCGTTCCATCTTTATCCTGCTTGCCGCTATTCTTTTTAAGTTTAGGCATAGCAAGGTCATCCTGCTGCGACACCGGTTTCTGGTCATACCGCTTGGCAAACGCATCGATGGATTCTCGAAAGAGCCACCCTTGCATATGTCGATCCGGCACCGCAATTTGAATTGAAACGGGCGATTCTGGTTGAATATGCAGGGATCCGGCGAAGCAGGCCACAAAAAATGCGACAGCCTCCGATGGCGGCTCATAGTCTGCGAAAAGCTCTGGCTGTACCAAGGGTTCGATGGCCTTGTTTGCCATAGACATCTGCCTGCGGGTCTGGCTACGACGACCGTTAACCCAGAGTCCTTCCTTGATATTGAAGCGTGCCAGTGTAAACACCCCTGTGCGGCCAGTCACAATTGCGTTTCCCCGAATCGGCGAAGGGGCTGCATCACTCACAGCCAGTGCCCGCTGAAACGACTCATTCATGTGAAAATGGCGGAGCTGACCAACGACGCTAGGTAGGTGCCCATCATCCATCCCACGTGCCGCAGAGTAGGCACGTTGCGCGCCGACCACCAGCCCTTCTTCAATGGCCATGATAATCTCCCGAGGAACATTCCTCACGAGCAGGTCTGGGATCGTTTCTATTGTGGGCTTCGCCATTGGTAACTCCGGGGTCGGATTTCGTATAAGCGGATATTACTACTTATTTGTTTCGCTTAGCAAGCTATTCAAGATAATTACGAAAGAATGAAGCCCTGCCTCAGCAAATATCAACGATTCACATCTGACAAACGGCGTGCGTTGGATCGCGGAATAGATATCTAGCGGACTAGTGCAGTTTGGCACTGGTGGGATTGGAAGAATTGCCGAGCGCTAGCGAACAGCGCACTTCCCCAATATCGACACGATATTCGTACCCTCGAATTCCTTGTGGGCTACAGTCATTTCGACCGAGCGCCTGATTAGATCACCAAACGAGCCGGGAATCTGCTCTCCTTCCACCAGACTGGCAATGTCATCCCTGACGTACTTGGGTGAATGCCCGATGATTCTTGCTAATCGCTCTGGTCGCATAAAGCCATCCACTCCTTCCAGTTGATTTTCCATGCTTACCAAGCGCCATTAAGTGATGTGCAAATTTTGCTTCGGGAAACAACATAGCTGATGCTTGAATGTACGACCATATGCGTTCTAGTACACATCGTGGCGTGGACACTGAAAAACAAATTCTTTCGAACTATTTAGTTAATTCGCGAATTCGGTAAGCAGTCAACCCTAAAAAATAATTTACAAATTTCGTAACACGCTCAGCTAGACTACCTGCAACCATTACTATCGAGTTAACTGATTGAGTATGAAAAGACGCATGCTTTGTCACCCCTGAAATTCTTCAACCAATTTCGGCGGCGCTGGTGAAAAATAGCTTGCCGCAATAATTAGCAGTGCGATGCCAATCAGCGACACCGTCCACAGCATCGTTCCTTTGTTCGACAGGTCTACCATCATCAACTTGATGCCGACGATGGCCAAGAGTCCAAAACCGTTGAACCAGAGTGTGCGTTGTTTTTTCTGAGACGCATACACCATCAAACTCATCGCAATGGCTGTCCACAATAAAGAGAGACTGGCTTGCAACATGGAGGAAGCAATCAGCGTTTGGCCATCGAATGGGATACCGCCCCAATGATGGGTCAGCCGCGCGGCTTCCGTACTGATCCACAGAAATGCGATACCGTACAGGGCTGGAAGTAACTGACCCTGCGCGATGCGCAACCATTTCCAGATGGCATACATCGCAAGCAGTTGTACGAGATCGAAGGGATTGAGCACCGGCACATAAGGCAGGCCACTCCCGCCCCCAGAAATGCTCAAGTTGCCATAGACCAACCACAAGGACAACAGCAATACGACTGGGGCTTGCAAGGTATCAAGATAGAGTGCGCTATGTTTTGCAAACGGCCATCGATCCATCTGCATGCCTCGCAACACGATTAGGATGCCAAGCGCAGCCGATGCACCCCAAGCCAGCCAAGACCACAAAACGTTACCAGGTACGAGCTGATCCGACATCCAGGCAAGTTCGCTTCCTGCCAGCATGAGCAAGAACCAGTATCCCAAAGCATGGCGTAGATCGTAGACAGCAGGAACTGCATCACGCTCATGCCGATACAGCAATCCGTATTCCACTAGCAAGGCCAGAGGTATCAGCAGTGACATGATGCCAGACAATACGTGCCCATATTTTTGATGGGTATCGAATGCTGCAAATATGATGACAAACAAGAGCAATACTGAAGACTGGCGCATGGCGTGCCACTTCTGCCGAGTGCCCAACCATTCTAGGAACACAAAGCTGATCAGGCAAAGACCTAGCCCCTCTGGAACCTTATAAGCATAAGGAGCAAAGCG
>PNNY01000058.1 GCA_013824485.1 Sideroxydans sp. | reverse complement strand
GGTGTGATGGAGCCAAATGGATGCCCATCGAACTTCTTGGAGAGCGTGGAGAGGGCGCCGTAACGATGCGCGCGCAACATCTGGCGGGCAGTGCGGGCGTTGCTTTGTGACTGAGGGTTGTCGGTTATCATGCTAGTCATTGTATTGGGATACTGTTGGATATGAAACTTCCGAATTTAGGTGTGATGGATTCACTGCATTTTTTGCGGTTCGTGGTTGTTCGTCTTCAACAAGATCGCTGTACCGAGATGGCGGCGAGTCTCACCTTCACCACTTTGCTGTCCTTGGTACCTTTGCTCACCATCATGCTGACGGTGTTCTCGGCTTTCCCCGTTTTCACCGACCTGTCAGCGCATTTGAAGGATTTCATCCTGTCCAATATGTTGCCGGAGACGGGGGGGAAGATGATCTCGCGCTACATGGAGCAGTTCGCAGAGAGTGCCTCACGGCTCACGGCAGTAGGTATCGTATTCCTCGCCATTACGGCGATGTGGATGTTGGTCACCATCGACAATGCCTTTCATCGAATCTTCCGTGTATCGCGCCAGCGCAATATGTTGCAGCGTGTCTTGGTATATTGGGCGGTCATCACGCTCGCACCTTTGCTCATCGGTGGTAGTTTGTCGTTGACCTCTTGGTTGATCGGTTTGTCGGTGGGGTACGCGAAGCAGATCCCTGCTTTCGGTATCGAGATGCTCAAGCTTCTACCCGTGGTGCTGACGACGGCGGCATTCACTTTGTTGTTTCGTGTCGTGCCTAACCGTTATGTGCCGATGCGTCATGCTGTCATCGGCGGTGTCATCGCTGCTATCGCGTTCGAGTCGATGAACCAAGCCTTTGCGTATTACATCTCGCACTTTCCGACTTACAAATTGGTCTACGGCGCTTTTGCCAGCTTGCCGATCTTTCTGCTGTGGATTTATCTGTCGTGGCTGACACTGCTGTTCGGTGCCATCATCACCGCCTCTATCTCGCATTGGCGCAGCACACATGCACTGAAACTCGACCAAGCGGCGCAACTCTATTTCGCCTTGGCGATGCTCAAGTTGATGCACAAGGGTTTGCAGAGCGGTGAGGTGCAAGACTTGGTTGGCCTCTCGCGGCAGTTGCATATCGGCTATGAGGATGTGGAGCGCATCTTGAACAAGCTAGTGAGTGCGAAGATCGTGGCTAAACTTTCGGGGCAGGGTTGGAACATGGTGCGCGCACCGGAACGCATACAATTATCAGAGCTGACACGGATGTTCCTGTTAGATGTGTCCTTATTGCCCAAGCAGTCAGGTGATGCCGATATTCGGACGTGGTTCAGCAGTTTGGAAAGGCAGATGGCCGAGGGGAGCAATCCGACCTTGAAAGAAGTATGGGCTAGATGATTTTGAGCGGTTGCTGTCAGGGGCCTTTTCAGCTTTAATGCGCGGCCGAAATTTTTTGCATCAATGTTAGGAGAAATGTAATGAACTTTTTTGAGAAACTCTTTGAAGGTGCTTTGTGGAATAGTCGTTTTGTCATTTTGGCAGCGGTCGTCGGCAGTCTGTTAGCCGGTATTGCCATCTTTTACATGGCCACGGTCGATGTGATCAATCTGTTCCAGCATTCCTTGCACTACGCCGATTCTTCACTGACTGAAGAGGCGCGCAAAGCCTTGCATGACAGCATCGTTTCCCACATCGTTGAGGTGGTAGATGGTTACCTGCTGGCCACGGTCATGCTGATCTTCTCTTTGGGCTTGTATGAGCTGTTCATCAGCGATATCGATCAGGCACACGGTAGCAAGGCTGCGAGCAAGATCCTTGTCATCAATAATCTGGATGACTTGAAATCCAAGCTGGCTAAAGTGATCTTGATGATCATGATCGTTACCTTGTTCGAAGAGGCGATCACCATGCACATGAGCACTCCGCTCGATCTGGTCTATTTCGGCGCAGCTATTGCGCTGATCGCATTGGCGCTGTATCTGACGCATGCTGCTGACGGACATTCGGCAGAAGATGATGCTAACGTGACTGACGTGCATCACGAAGATAAATCAGGCCATTGATGGCTTTATTGTTTCGTCTGCTGGGTGCGGCGCTGCTGATGTGCTGCACTGTCGTAGCTACTGCGCAGCCCTTTGAGTTCAAGGATATGCAGGGCAATGCCCAACGTCTGAACGACTATCGCGGCAAGTGGGTGCTGGTGAATTTTTGGGCGACTTGGTGCCCCCCATGTCTAGAGGAAGTTCCCGACTTGGTTGCGCTGCATGAAGCGCACAAGAAGACCGATTTGGTGGTCATTGGTGTCGCACTCGACTCAACCGAAAAATCTGTCAAAGCTTTTGTGGCGAAGCGCAACGTCACCTATCCAATCGTGTTGGGTGATTACGACATGGCTGAGCAAGTGGGGCAGATAGAGGTGCTACCGACTTCCTATCTCTACAACCCTCAAGGTGAGTTGGTGAGCTATCAAGAAGGTCTTTTGTCACGCGAGAGCGTCGAGTCTTACATCAAGAGTAAAAGCAATAAGAAGTGATTCAGCTGGTGGTGCGGCGACCAGGCACCCAGTGTTTATGCCATGCAGCTTTCACCAAGTTTGGATATTCAGGTTTTCCCAGACTACCGTTGTAACGTCCCAAAGCGCGATACAAATCGCCTTTCTCAATATCTAAGTAGTGTCTCAGGATGGTGCAACCGTAGCGTAGGTTGGTGCGCAGGTGGAACAGATTGTGGTCATTCGCGCCGATCGCTCTTTTCCAGAACGGCATCACTTGCATGTAACCGCGTGCACCGACTTTAGAAACGGCATATTTCCTGAATCCGCTTTCCACTTCGATCAAGCCCAACACCATGTGCGGATCGAGTCCGGCACGTGTGGCTTCGTAATGCACGGTGCTCAACAAGTCGAAGCGATATTCCGCATCAGGGATCTTTTTGGCTAAACGTTGTGACATCTCATCCAGCCAAGCCTGAGCTTCTTGCTGTGAGGAGAACGCCAGCTTGGGGGCGGCTTGATCAGACACGGCACGTTGCAGCATGGATCGCACGCTGGCGGAAAGTACTTCCTCTTTTTGATTACCAGCATGTGCGGGCACAGCACAGCACACGCCCATCGCGATGAGCGAAAGTAGGGGCTTGTGGAGTGCGGCGGGTAGTCTCATAGCTTTGATTGTACGAGCTTGCTCACATCTTGCAAGGCGACGGATTGTGCTTGCGCGTCCTTGCGACCTTGATATTCCACATTGCCTTCTTTCAAGCCGCGATCCCCGATGACGATGCGATGCGGTATGCCGATCAGTTCAAGGTCGGCGAACATCACGCCAGGACGTTCGTCGCGGTCATCCATCAGCACTTCGATACCTGCGGCAGTGAGTTCCGCATAGAGCTGTTCCGCCGCATTGCGGACGGCATCACTCTTCTTGATGCCGATGGGGGCGATAGCGACTTGGAAGGGGGCCATGCCTGCGGGAACGGCAATGCCGCGTTCGTCGAAGTTCTGTTCGATGGCGGCGGCGACGATGCGTGAGACGCCGATGCCGTAGCAGCCCATCTCCATCACTTGCGCTTTGCCGTTCTCATCGAGGTAGGTGGCCTTCAGTGCTTCTGAATATTTTGTGCGCAGTTGGAAGATATGACCGACTTCGATGCCGCGACATATCTCCAGCGTCCCATTGCCATCAGGCGATGCGTCGCCTGTGACGACATTGCGTACATCGGCGATGACATCTGGCTCGGGAAGGTCACGTCCCCAGTTGATTCCCGCAGTGTGGAACTTGGCGATGTTTGCGCCCATCACGAAATCGCTCATGGTGGACACAGTGCGGTCTGCGATGACGCGCACTTGATTGCGTTCGATTCCCACTGCCCCCAAGAATCCTGGCGGGCAATTGAAGAAGGCGCGGATCTCGTCCTCGCGCGCGAAGCGGAAATCTGCCAAGCCTTCCAGCTTACCGACCTTCACTTCGTTCAATGAGTGGTCGCCGCGTAACAAAACGATGTTCAACTTGTCGTTGGCCATCAGCGCGATGAGTTTGACGGTGCGTTGTAGTGGCAGGCCAAGAAGGGCGGCGACATCTTCACAGGTGGTCTGCTTGGGGGTATCAACATTGCGCATCGTTTCGGTTGGAGCCGCACGCGATGTCGTCGGTGCGAGTGCCTCGGCCAGTTCCACGTTGGCCGCAAAATCAGAAGTGGGGCAATAGGCCAATGCGTCTTCGCCTGAATCGGCCAGCACATGGAACTCATGCGAACCACTACCACCGATAGCGCCGGTGTCGGCAGCTACAGCGCGGAACTGTAGTCCTAGGCGCGTGAAGATGCGGCTGTAGGTCTCGTACATCACCTTGTAGGTTTGTTCCAAGCTTTCGAAGCTACTGTGGAAGGAGTAGGCGTCTTTCATCATGAACTCGCGTGCACGCATGACGCCGAAACGTGGGCGTACTTCATCGCGGAACTTGGTTTGGATCTGGTAGAAATTCAGGGGTAGTTGGCGATAGCTCTTCACTTCGCGGCGCGCGATGTCGGTGATGACTTCCTCATGGGTGGGGCCGAAGCAGAACTGGTTGTCATGTCTATCTTTGATCTTGAGCATCTGTGGGCCAAACACTTCCCAGCGCCCTGTCTCTTGCCATAGTTCAGCAGGTTGCACGGCAGGCATCAACAGTTCGATACCGCCGCTCTTGTTCATTTCTTCTCGGACAACGTTCTCAACCTTGCGTAGTACACGCAAGCCTAGGGGCATCCATGTGTAAAGGCCGCTAGCCAGTTTGCGTATGTAGCCCGCACGCAACATCAGACGATGGCTGGGTAGTTCGGCCTCGGTCGGGGCTTCTTTGATGGTGGAGATGAAAAATTGTGAAACGCGCATGTTCAGTACTCTTCGAGCTAGTTTAGAGGGCGCGATTCTACTGTAATGAGGCGCTTCCGTCTTTCCAGTGGGGACGAAATGTGGAACAATCCACCCCATTGAAAAACTGTGTGGGGCGAATCATGATAGACCGAGAAGGTTATCGCCCGAATGTCGGCATCATTCTGACTAACGCAAAGAATCAGGTGTTTTGGGGCAAGCGCATCCGTCAGGATGCTTGGCAATTCCCGCAGGGCGGCATCCAGCATGGTGAAACACCAGAGCAAGCGATGTACCGCGAGTTGCATGAGGAAGTAGGCTTGCTGTCTGAACATGTCCAGATACTTGGACGTACCCGCGATTGGATGCGTTACGATGTGCCGCAAAGTTGGGGTAAGAAGGAGTCGCGCTCGCATTACAAAGGCCAGAAGCAGATTTGGTTCTTGCTGCGATTGGTTGGACGCGATACGGATGTTTGCTTGCGTGCTTGTGAGCATCCCGAGTTCGATGCGTGGCGTTGGAACGACTACTGGGTTGAATTAGATAGCGTCATCGAGTTCAAGCGCGATGTGTATCGTTTAGCACTGAACGAGCTAGTGCGCTACTTGCCCGCGATAAGGAATACCGCAATACAGACACAACATCATCCGCAAGGGTGAGTATTTAGAATTCACTATATCAACAGGAGGAAACATGCCAACTCAGTACAACGCTTTGAAATCCGCCCCCTTGAAGACAGGTTCTTCATTCGTGCGCCCGGTTCAGAATCTGCCCGAGCGCGTCAAGCTGGGCAGTCCTGCGGCTGACGTGATGACCGATCTAACCAAGATCTCAGTCGTTAGCGTGCGCGCTAAGACCTCGATGGATAGAGCGAATGCAAAGATGATCAAATATGGCGTGCGTATGTTGTTGGTGTTGGATGACAACGAGCAGATCGCAGGTTTGATCACAGCGAGCGATATCTTGGGCGAGAAGCCGATGCGTTTCTTGCAGAATATGGGTGGTACTCATGCTGACATCATGGTGCGTGACATCATGACGACTCAACGCGAATTGGAAGTATTGAACATCCAAGACGTGAAGGGCGCGACCGTAGGCGACATCGTGGCAAGCTTGAAACAGGCTAACCGCCAGCACTCATTGGTGGTGTCTGAAGTTGATGGTCGTCAATCGGTGTGTGGTCTGTTCTCCATCACTCAGATCGCTCGTCAATTGGGCGCACAAGTACAAAGCTTCGAGTTGGCTCGCACGCTTGACGAGATCGAGTCAGTCATCGCGCGCGGTTGAATTAAAAAGTAACGATAGAAGAGCGAATGCACGCCCGACGTCCATTCGCTCTTTTCATTTTGTGACTCAAAGGATGCCTAATGCTTAAAGTTCGTTCGCTGATCGTAGTTTCTTTGTTATCACTTGGTTTCGCAGGCTGCGCCAACTTTATCGGTTCGGCGACAGAGTCTGGTAATGAGTTGCGCATTCGGGAGGATGTGAAACCCGGTCCTAACGCAAGGCTAGAAAAATATCAGATCACGGTACGAATGGCGGGCTACACCGATGCTCGACAGGTTGATAGTCCGCGTCGCGTAGGGACTTCGAATGCTCGAATCACAGGGTTGACGGGCAAGGACATCATGTCCGATCGCGATGCGACCGAAGTGGTGGCGGAATCGATGAAGAAGCGTCTGAGCGATGCAGGTCTGCAAGTGTTGGCGGGCGATGCTCCCAATGCGCAGTTTCAGCTGAGTGGCGCGGTGAAGGAACTGAGTATCGACATCAAAGATCGTGACTATGTGAATATCGCTGTCGAATCCACGCTGATTGAGGTCGCCAGCGGTAAAGTGATCTGGTCTGGCTTGGTGGTGGAGCACGCAGAGCGATATGCGGGAACTTCAGGGAATGGCAAGAAAGACGTGGCTGATTTTCTGCGATGGAAGTTGGGTGTGGTTTCAAACAAGACAACCGAATCGGTATTATCCGTGCTGATGGCCACGCGGCCAGAGATGTTCAACATGGTCGTGGGTATAAAGCCAGTACAAGGTGTGACGGTCTATTCCAATTCAGCAGGTAGTGCCGCCTCTGCGGTCGTACCCGCAGCTACACAGCCCGAACCAGTGATTGCGAATGGCACGCTGGCAATCAGTTCCAGTCCGTCACGAGCCAAAGTGTATGTGGATGGCGTCTACTTTGGGCTGACGCCATTGCGCGCAGAATTTAGCGCAGGGATCCATGAGGTGGGCGTCAAATTAGACGGTTATAAGGCATCAAGTGAGAAGGTCTCAGTGCGTAAAGGTGATAACACCGAGATGGATATCAATCTTCAGCGTTGATTCGAATGCCAGAATGAAAAAGGCCTCGCAGAGATGCGAGGCCTTTTCTTTGTGCGGAAACTTTTAGTGTTTGCCAGTACTACCGAACCCACCAGTGCCGCGGTGGCTGATGGGGAATTCGTCCACGAGATTGAACTGCACTTGTGCCACGGGAACGATCACCAACTGGGCGATGCGTTCCATCGGCATCAGGTTAAATGGATGGTGTCCGCGATTCCATATAGAGATGAATATCTGACCTTGATAGTCAGAGTCAATGAGGCCAACCAGATTACCCAGCACGATGCCGTGCTTATGGCCCAAACCTGAGCGAGGCAGGATCATCGCGGCATAGTGCGGGTCGTTCAGGTGCAACGCGATACCACTAGGGATGAGTTCGCATTGTCCTGGCTGTATCGTCATGCTGGTCTCGATGCACGCACGCAGGTCTATGCCAGCAGAGCCTGGTGTCGCATAAGACGGCGGATTCTCATGCAAACGCGGGTCGAGTACCTTCACATCCACTTTTTTCATTTTGCATTTCCTTTCAGATAGAGCGATGTGGCGTGGCGCATTAATGCGCGAGCCAGAGTCAGCTTGTCGGCACGAGGCAGTACATGCTCACCATCATCGTCGAACAGAACTATTTCGTTCTCATCGCTACCGATGGCGTTCTGAGCCAAGTTGGCTGCCAGCAATGGAATGTTCTTTTTCTTACGTTTTTCGGTCGCGAGTTCGCGCAACTTCTCACTTTCGGCGGCAAAACCCACGCAGAAAGGCGGTTTTGGCAAGTTAGCGACGTAGGCGAGGATGTCTGGATTAGGTGTCAGTTCCAGTGTCAGCGCAGCGTCGCTCTTTTTGATCTTTTGCTCGCTGGGCTGGGCTACACGGTAATCGGCGACAGCGGCCACGGCGATGAATATGTCAGCAGAATCGACATGTTGCTTCACTGCATCGAACATCTCTGCCGCGCTGGTGACATCTATCCTTTGTGTGCCGTTCGGTTTGGTCAGCGAGGTGGGCCCTGACACCAAGGTGACCTCTGCCCCCATCTCTGTCGCCGCTTGCGCGATGGCATAGCCCATCTTGCCGCTACTTCGGTTGGTGATGCCACGTACTGCATCGATGGCTTCGTAGGTTGGGCCTGCGGTGATGAGTATCTTGCGCCCAGCTAGTTCTTTTGTGCCAAAAGTGGCGACGATGGCTTGAGCTAATTCTTCTGCCTCAAGCATGCGCCCCATGCCCTTTTCACCGCATGCTTGTAGGCCGCTGGCTGGGCCAAGCAGTGTTACGCCATCTGCAAGCAGACGTTGCATATTGCGCTGTGTAGCCACGTTAGCCCACATTTGTTTGTTCATAGCAGGTGCGACTAACAGAGGACAGTCGCGTGCGAGGCATAAGGTGGAGAGCAGATCGTCCGCCAGACCATGGGCTAGCTTGGAGATGAAATCGGCGGTGGCAGGTGCGATCACGATGGTCTCGGCAATACGGCTGGAATGGATGTGCGCCATTCCTTTGTCATCTTGCCATTGATCGATGAGTACGGGATTGCCTGTGAGGGCCTGCATGGTCGCGGGCGTGATGAAATGCGTCGCCGCTTCTGTCATCACGACTTGTACAGTGATGCCTTGCTTCACAAGCAGACGGGCTAGTTCCGCCGCTTTATAAGCTGCGATGCCGCCAGTGATGCCAAGCACGATGCGTTTATTCAGGGTGTGTTCCATAGTGCTGCGCATCTTAACAAGAAAGCGGCACACATGGCTAAGCCCTAGCTACAGGAGCACGGGGGTGAAGGTGATGCCCATTGGGTAAGTACCTGCGGTAGTGGTTGAGCTGACTCTTGTCAGTGCACCGCTCGCAGGGTGGATGGCGTAGATCACGATGTCGTTCGAGGTGACGTTAGAGACATAAAGGTGTGATCCGGCTGGCGAGACTGTCAGGGCAGAAGGGTTCGTTCCAGCTACATAGTCGGATTGGCCACATGCGCAATCTATTGCTGTGACGATTCCAGAGGTTGCGTCAACTGCGAAGGCTGAGACGCTGTTACCGCCTGCGCCATTGAGGTTGTTAGCCACATAAGCGAATTGACCTGTGGAATCCATCGTCATTGCGATGGGATGAGCGCCAGCAGCTACGTTGGCCCCGACATCAGTCAATGTGCCTGTAGCTTGGTCGATGTGTAACACAGAGACGCTGTTTGCACCTGCGGCACTCAGGAAGTTGGTCATATAGAGGTGACTGCCCGTTTGGTCGGCAGTCAGATTGAAGGGGGTGCTGCTTACTGTCAGGGGTAAGCCAACTTGAGTCAATGATCCAGTATTGGCATCCACAGCGAAGATCGAGACATCTTTGCTACCCCAGTTGGCGGTGTAAATGAATCTGCCTGTCGGATCGATGAGCAGATGGCGAGGGTTGATGCCAGTGGATATGGTGCCGATAGTGGAGAGTGCGCCTGTGGCTGCATCGACTCGGAAGATGGAGATGCTGTTCGAGATGAAGTTCGCAACGTAGGCGAACCTGCCTGAAGGTGCGATACGCAGTGCGGCAGGCCATGTGCCGGCGCTAACAGGTGCACCGACCTGCTTTAACGCACCGTTGCGCGCATCTATGGCGTAGACAGAGATGTCATTGGAGTCGAAGTTGGGTACATAAGCATGCGAGCCAGTGGCGTCGACAACCACGGCTCCTGGGCCTGTTCCTGTTGAAGTATTGCTTACCCATGTCAAAGCGCCGGTTGTAGCGTTGACCCTGAACACTGAGATATCGTTCGTGTCGTAGTTGGGGACATAAGCGTAGCGAATTGGAGTGTTTGATACAGAAGGGGTGGATGCCTCTCTTGATGAGGCTTGCAAGGCAGGTAGTGCATCGCTCACTGCTGAGGTTGGAGTTGAACCGCCACCTCCGCAAGCAACTAACGATAAAGTCATCACGAAAGCCAGCAAGCGTTGAGGCTGAATGCTATTGATATGATAGGGCACGATCCCTCCTGCTTATTCGAGCCCGGTCATCAACACCTTATCCACATGACTCCTTAGTCAGGCTGACGCAATCTACGGCTCGTTGTTAAGCTCTTCGGCAGGTCCATCGCAAACTTTAGGGATTATTCAAAGAAAAGATTACTTTCAAAAAATACACATTATTTCATGGTGTTATTGAGATACATGTGAGGGGTTTAGGTGGATATTTAGGTACTCTGGAGTATTGACGCATGCGGAGTGGATAGTTAGGGTGCAAGCCTTAAGTACTTCAATAAACGTCAGATACGGGGGGATTATGAGTATCGCTGACTGGCCTGCGGGGGAGCGTCCGAGAGAGAAGTTGTTGGAGCGCGGCGCTTCTGCTTTGTCCGATGCTGAGTTGTTGGCTATCTTCTTACGTACTGGTGTAGTTGGTAAAAGTGCGGTGGATCTGGCGCGAGAGGTACTGGCGCGATTCGGCAGTCTGACCCAGATGTTTGCGGCGAGCGAAAAGGAGTTTTGCGACATCCATGGAATGGGGCAGGCTAAATATGTTCAATTGCAGGCGGTGTTGGAGATGTCACGGCGTGCGTTGCAGGAAGAAGTGAAGAGCGGTGATGCGTTGAATTCACCCCGCGCGGTGCGGGAATACCTGCAGTTGTTATTGAGAGGCCGTCAGCAAGAGGTGTTCGTGGCTATCTTTTTGGATGCTCAACATAGGGCAGTGGCTTCGGAGGAGTTGTTCCACGGTACGTTGACCCAAACTAGCGTCTATCCGCGCGAGGTGGTGAAGCGGGCTTTGCATCACAATGCAGCGGCCGTCATCTTCGCGCACAACCACCCATCGGGTGTTGCCGAGCCTAGTCAATCAGATCAATTATTGACAGATGCACTGAAGCAGGCGCTTGCTTTGGTGGACGTGAGAGTGCTGGATCATTTCATCGTGGCGGGGGCAGCTTGTCTGTCGTTCGCAGAGAAGGGGTTGTTATAAGTCCCTGCACTGTGCTTTCTCTCATCGATTCAGATGTGATTTCACCCCTTTACTTATTTTCCCTTTGACAGGCTAGGTCGTTCTATGGATAATCGCGCGCTCTTTTTGGAGGGGTGGCCGAGTGGTTAAAGGCATCAGACTGTAAATCTGACCTCTTAGAGTACGAAGGTTCGAATCCTTCCCCCTCCACCAGAATTATTTAGCAGTTTGCTGTTGTATCAAGAGTGTCTTTTGGGTGCTCTTTTGAGTGGGCTGGTGTTGGTAGTTGTGCGGGTGTAGCTCAATGGTAGAGCTGAAGCCTTCCAAGCTTATGACGAGGGTTCGATTCCCTTCACCCGCTCCACAAAGTTAGGCCCATGTGGCTCAGTGGTAGAGCACTCCCTTGGTAAGGGAGAGGTCGCGAGTCCGATTCTCGCCATGGGCACCATAGTTTTAGTATTGTTTAGAGGTTCTTTCGTTAATTCGGGTTGATGGAGAT
>PNNY01000057.1 GCA_013824485.1 Sideroxydans sp. | reverse complement strand
ATACGCACCGTCCCCCATTACCCAAAACAAGGTATCCAGTTCCGCGACATCACCACCTTGCTCAAAGACCCAGAGGGTTTTCGAGCGACTATCGACGAACTGGTGCTTCGCTACAAAGATGTGAAGATAGACAAGATCGCCGGTATCGAATCGCGCGGCTTCATCCTCGGTGCGCCGTTGGCGTATGCACTGGGCAAGGGCTTCGTACCCATCCGCAAGAAAGGCAAACTGCCCGCCGAGACCATCGGTCACGACTACGCGCTTGAATACGGCACCGACCGCATTGAGATCCATACTGATGCCATCCAAAAAGGTGAGAAGGTGTTGTTGGTGGACGACCTTATCGCCACCGGCGGCACCGCAGAAGCTGCCTGCATCCTCATCGAAAAGATGGGTGGCAACATCGTAGAGTGTTGCTTCATCATTGACCTGCCAGATATCGGTGGGCGTACGCGGTTGGAGAAACTGGGGCAGAAGGTGTTTGCGCTTTGCGAGTTCGAGGGGGATTAAATGAAAGTAGAAACCCTGCGTTGGTTCAACAATCGGTTGGAAATGGTGGACCAACGCATCCTACCCGCTGCCTTTGAATATCTGAGTTACTACACCGCCGCTTCGGTGGCAGAAGGCATCCGCAGTATGGTGGTGCGCGGTGCACCGGCGATTGGGGTGGCGGCGGCTTATGGGGTGGCGCTGGAGTCTTTGCGTTTGCAGGATAAATTGGCCGTTGAGTTCAAGGATGGCATGGAAGCTGGCTTCACTGTGTTGGCAACCAGCCGCCCGACGGCGGTGAATCTGTTCTGGGCGTTGCAGCGGATGCGTAAGGTTTGGGAGAGCGTCGCGACACAAACACCACAGCAAATCGCGCAGCGTTTGCTGGTCGAAGCGCATGTGATATTGGAGGAGGACATCCGTATCAACAAGGCGATGGGCGCACATGGTGCCGCCCTGCTAAAAGACGGCGCGCGGGTGTTGACGCATTGCAATGCGGGGGCATTGGCGACGGCGGGGTGGGGTACGGCGTTGGGGGTGTTCCGCTCAGCAGTGGAGGCAGGTAAGAAGATTTCCGTCATTGCCGACGAGACACGACCTTTCTTGCAAGGCGCACGCTTGACGGCTTGGGAGATGGTGCAGGAAAACATCCCTGTGACGCTCATCACCGACAACATGGCGGGTTACATGATGGCGCAGGGCGAGGTGGATGTCGTGGTGGTGGGGACGGATCGGGTGGCGGCTAACGGTGATGTAGCGAACAAGATCGGCACTTATATGGTCGCGGTGCTGGCGAAGCGGCACAACATCCCGTTCTATGTGGCTTGCCCACTCTCGACCATCGACCTCAATATCGCCACAGGCAAGGACATCCCCATCGAGGAACGCTCGGCAGATGAGGTGAAGGGTTTCCGCGATACCCACTGGGCGGCAGAGGGGGTGAAGATTCGCAATCCGTCCTTTGATGTGACTCCGGCAGAGTTGGTGACCGGGTTGATCACCGAGCGGGGAGTGGTGTTGCAGCCGGATGCGCAAGGCATTCGGAAGTTGATGGCGGGTGTGGCTTCCTAAAAAACCTCCTTCTCCCATAGGGCGAGGGGGCTTGGCTCCTTCTCTCACTGGGGGAAGACGGGGGATGAGGGCGCTTCAGGGTTTTACCTTAAATACCTGTTTCCATTAGTGCATTCCTTTGGTACAATCCGCGCCGTTTTCAGATGGGCTTCGAGCCCGTTTTTTATTTGTGGGTACGAATATGGATGTGGCAAAGCTGGTTGATACAACGCTGACTGGTATGGGATACGAGTTGGTCGATCTGGAAGTCTCTGGGCGCGGGCTGATGCGCGTGTTCATGGATAAGCCAGAGGGTATCTCGGTCGAGGATTGTGAGCGCGTGAGCAACCAGTTGGTGCGTCTATTCACGGTGGAAGGGGTGGCGTACGAGCGCCTTGAGATATCTTCACCCGGCTTGGATCGCGTGTTGAAGAAACAATCTGATTTCGTGCGTTTCGCTGGGCAAAAGGCAAAGTTCAAGTTACGTACGCCTGTGAATGGAAGCAAGAACTTTGTCGGTGTCATCGGCGAGTTGAAAGATGGAATTTTGCAGTTGGATTTGGAGGGCAGTTCGGTAGCATTTGAACTGTCGAATATTGATAAGGCACGCATCGTGCCTGTGTTTTGAAGTCTCGGAGATAGCGATGAGTCGTGAAGTTCTGTTGTTGGTAGA
The DNA here is from genome assembly GCA_013824485.1 of Sideroxydans sp. Taxonomy (GTDB): domain Bacteria; phylum Pseudomonadota; class Gammaproteobacteria; order Burkholderiales; family Gallionellaceae; genus Sideroxyarcus. Next base: position 9,368 of record PNNY01000057.1, on the reverse strand, counting down.
TGCCTTGGCGCGTGAGAAGAACGTGGACAAGGAGATCGTATTTGGTGCGCTGGAATCCGCTTTGGCCTCCGCTACAAAGAAGCGTTTCGCTGATGAAGAGGCCGATGTGCGCGTAAGCATCAATCGCCAAACTGGCGAATACGAATCTTTCCGTTGCTGGCAGGTGATGGACGACGAGACATTCGAGACACCAGAGCTGCACATCAAATTGGAAGAAGCGCAAAAGCGCGATCCAGCCATCCAGTTGGAAGAGTTCATCGAAGAGCCTTTGGAGAGCATCGACTTTGGCCGTATCGGTGCGCAAGCTGCCAAGCAAGTCATCTTCCAAAAGATCCGTGACGCAGAGCGCGAGCAGATCTTGGCTGACTTCATGGAGCGTAACGAGCACCTCGTATCCGGCACCATCAAACGTATCGAGCGCGGCAACGCGATCGTCGAGTTCGGCAAGATCGAAGCTTTGTTGCCACGTGACCAGATGATCCCGAAAGAGAATCTGCGTGTGGGCGACCGTGTGCGTGCATATCTGTTGCGTGTGGATCGCACAGTGCGCGGGCCACAGATCATTCTGTCCCGTATCACCTCTGAATTCTTGAAGAAGTTGTTCGAACTGGAAGTGCCAGAGATCGAAGAAGGTATCTTGGAAATCGTCAGCGCATCGCGTGATCCAGGTTCTCGCGCCAAGATCGCAGTTCGTACTAATGATCAACGTCTAGACCCTATCGGTACTTGCGTCGGTATGCGTGGTTCGCGCGTACAGGCTGTCACCAATGAGTTGGCCGGTGAGCGTGTGGACATCATCCTGTGGGCTGACGAGCCTGCGACTTTCGTCATCAACGCCTTGGCGCCAGCTGAAGTCAGCAGCATCGTGGTGGATGAAGACAAGCACAGCATGGATGTCGTCATCGAAGAAGAGAATCTGGCGCAAGCCATCGGTCGAGGCGGTCAGAACGTGCGTCTGGCAACCGAACTGACAGGTTGGGAGATCAACCTGATGACAGTCGAACAATCTGCCGAGAAGAACGAGCAAGAGTTCGCAGTGATCCGCAACATGTTCGTGGCCAAGTTGGATGTGGATGAGGAAGTGGCTGACATCTTGGTGCAAGAAGGTTTCAACACCTTGGAAGAGGTCGCTTACGTAGAGTTGGAAGAGATGTTGGCGATCGAAGCGTTGGATGAAGAGACAGTGAACGAGTTGCGTAGTCGTGCACGTAACGCCCTGCTGACCGCCGCTATCGTGAACGAAGAGCAAGTTGAACACGGTATCGAAGATCTGTTGAAGATCGACGGTATGGATGAAGAGACTGCGCGCACATTGGCAGGTAAAGGGGTGGGCACACAAGACCAATTGGCCGATTTGGATGGTGATGAATTGGTTGAGCTGACTGGCATGGATAGTGATCGTGCGAATCAGTTGATTATGACGGCGCGTGCGCCTTGGTTCGTATAAGTAATATAAGTCCGTAGGACTGAAGGAATGCAATGGGAAAAATGAATGTCGCTCAATTCGCTGGGGAGCTAGGTCTTCCAGTCGAACTGCTATTGGAGCAGTTGAAATCGGCTGGTGTGGACAAAGCGGCAGAATCCGACGCGATCTCTGAGCAAGATAAAGCCAAGCTGCTTGAACATCTGCGCAGTGCGCATGGTGGTGCGAGCAAGAGCAAGATCACGGTGACACGTCGCGAAACGACTGCTATCAAGAAGACTGACAGCACAGGTAAAGCGCGCTCCATTCAAGTCGAAGTTCGTAAGAAGCGAACCATCGCTGCACCCACTGCACAAACAGAAGAGAAGGCAGTGCCTGTCGCTGAGACAGTTGTGGTGGCTGAAGCTACACCTGTGGCGACACCAGTACCAGCAAAGTCCAAGGGCGTCTTGGACGAACAGCAATTGAAAGCACGCGAAGAAGAAGCGCGCCTCCAAGCTGAACTGGCATCACGCCAAGCGGCCGAGATCGAAGCGAAACAAGCACGTTCGAAGCGTAAAGCAGCGGCTGCGGAGCCTAAGCCAGAGCCAACACCTGAACCCGTCGTTGAAGCGAAGGTTGAAGTGGTTGCGCCAGTCGTTCCCGCCGAAAAACAAGAAGGCACTTTGCACAAACCTACGCTCAAGCCGGGTGACAAGGTGGCGAAGCCAGCCAAGAAAGTAGATAAAGCACCCGCGAAAGATAGTCCGTGGGATGAAGCTGGACACAAGAAACGTCCGCCATCACGCAACACTGACCCGCGCGCTAACGTTGGCGTTCGTGCGGGCAGTTCTTTGCGCGCAGGTCGCCATGACAAGCACAGCAAGCAACACGACACCGCGCAACACGCATTTACCTTGCCAACTGAAGCGATCGTGCAGGAAGTGATGATTCCAGAAACTCTGACTGTGGCGGAATTGGCACAGAAGATGTCTATCAAAGCCGCCGAGATCATCAAGGCGCTGATGAAGATGGGTTCCATGGTCACCATCAATCAAGTGCTCGATCAAGAGACGGCGATGATCATCGTCGAAGAGTTGGGCCACAAAGCAGTTCCTGCCAAGCCGGATGATCCTGATGCGTTCTTGATGGATGCGGTAGAGCATGAAGACGCATTGATGGAAGCGCGTGCACCTGTGGTGACGGTCATGGGTCACGTTGACCACGGTAAGACCTCATTGCTGGACTATATCCGCCGCACCCGCGTTGCATCAGGCGAGGCCGGTGGTATCACACAGCACATCGGTGCGTATCACGTGGATACACCGCGCGGCATGATCACCTTCCTAGATACACCAGGTCACGAGGCCTTCACGGCGATGCGTGCACGTGGCGCAAAAGCGACTGACATCGTTATTCTGGTCGTTGCGGCCGATGATGGCGTGATGCCACAAACCAAGGAAGCGATTCACCATGCGAAAGCGGCAGAAGTGCCCATCGTGGTGGCGATCACCAAGATCGACAAACCCGATTCGAACTCCGAGCGCGTGCGCCAAGAGTTGGTCGCTGAAGGTGTCGTTCCAGAAGATTGGGGCGGCGATGCGATGTTCGTTGAGGTTTCAGCCAAGACAGGACAAGGCATCGACAGCTTGCTGGAAGGTATCTTGTTGCAAGCCGAAGTGTTGGAGCTGACGGCTTCTAAGAATACGAGTGCCAAGGGTGTGGTGGTTGAAGCACGCTTGGATAAAGGTAAAGGCGCCGTCGCGACTTTGCTGGTTCAATCTGGTACGTTGAAGCGAGGCGATGCGATTCTGGTTGGTTCTGTTTCAGGTCGCGTGCGCGCGATGCTGGATGAGAACGGCAAGAACATCAACGAAGCGGGCCCTTCTATTCCAGTTGAGATTCAAGGTCTGTCCGAAGTGCCGGTTGCTGGTGCTGACTTCCTTGTGTTAGCAGATGAAAAGAAGGCACGCGAGATCGCTTTGTTCCGTCAGGGCAAGTTCCGAGATGTGAAGTTGGCGAAACAGCAGGCAGCGAAGCTAGAGAACATGTTCGAGCAGATGGGCGAGGGCGAAGTGCGTTCTTTGTCTGTCATCGTTAAAGCGGACGTGCAAGGTTCGCTCGAAGCGATCGCTGGTTCTTTGCAGAAACTTTCTACCTCCGAAGTGAAGGTCACTTTGGTTCACAGCGGCGTGGGTGCAATCTCAGAATCTGACGTCAACTTGGCGCTGGCTTCCAAGGCGATCATCATTGGCTTCAACTCTCGTGCTGATGCGGCTGCCCGTAAGTTGGCGGAGTCGTCCGGCGTGGATATTCGTTACTACAACATCATCTACGCGATGGTCGATGAGATCAAAGCGGCGCTGTCCGGCATGCTGGCTCCCGAGAAGAAGGAGAGCATCATTGGTATGGTCGAGATCCGTCAAGTGTTCACCATCTCCAAGGTGGGCACCATCGCGGGTTGTTATGTCACCGAGGGCTTGGTCAAACGCGGTTCCAGCGTACGTGTGCTGCGCAACAACGTGGTCATCCATACGGGCGAGCTCGATTCTTTGAAACGCTTCAAGGATGATGCGAAGGAAGTCAAATCCAACTTTGAGTGCGGCCTGTCTTTGCGCGGCTTCAATGATTTGGAAGTCGGCGATTTCTTGGAAGTGTTCGAGATCGTTGAAGTGGCACGGGCACTACAATAAATGGCAAAAGACTACGCACGCACCGATCGTATCGCCGAACAGATCCAGCGCGAGCTGGCTCAACTGATCCGGCTGGAAGTCAAAGATCCGCGCGTGCGTAAGGTCACTTTGACGGGAGTGGAAGTGACTAACGACCACGCCCATGCCAAAGTTTTCTACACCTCATTGGATGGCAATAGCCCAGAGCTGCTCCAAGGTTTGGAACGTGCTGCTGGTTACTTGCGTAGCCAGTTGGCGAAGGCCATGAAGTTGCGTATCACCCCTCAATTGCATTTTCTCTATGACGCCTCCATCGAGCGTGGCGCTCATCTTTCTCAGTTGATAGATAAAGCCGTTGCTAGTGACACCAATCACTAGGTCACCTCTAGAAATCCAAATTTCGTCGCAATACGGCGTTGCTCTCAAAATAATGTTTCCTTACATATCTGACATATGCCGCGTCGACATTTTTTTGTTCGCGCCTTGTCTTGCTTAGAACTTTGAATTTCTAGAGATGACCCAAGCTCGTATTCCCCGCATCAAAAGGCAGTTGGACGGCGTTTTGCTGTTCGATAAGCCATTGGAGTTGAGTTCCAATACAGCGATGCAGAAGGTGCGTTGGCTTTACGGTGCCGAAAAAGCAGGACATACCGGCACGCTCGATCCATTGGCTACGGGTTTGTTGCCGATTTGTTTTGGCGAAGCCACCAAATACACCATTGCTTTGTTGGATGCCGACAAGGGTTATCGCGCAACGATACGTTTAGGTCAAAAGACGACGACTGGCGATGCCGAGGGCGAAGTGATCGAGACGCGCCAGGTGAGCGTCAATGAAGCCCAAGTATCGGCGGTGCTAGCAAGCTTCCTTGGCGAGAGCCAACAGCTCCCTCCCATGCACAGCGCCATCAAGCACCAAGGCAAACCGCTGTACGAATACATCCGCAAGGGCGAGACCGTTGAGCGTGAACTACGGCAAATCACTATCCATGACTTGAAGCTGGAGAGACTGCAAGGCGAGGAGTTGGAATTCAGCGTCCTATGTAGCAAAGGCACTTATGTGCGTACTTTGGCCGAAGATATCGGTGAAGCATTGGGGTGTGGTGGTCATTTGATCGCTTTGCGCCGAACATCCATTGGTGAATTTGGTCTGAACGAGGCGCATACCTTGGCGCAATTGGAGGTCATGGGAGCGGCTGAGCGTGATGCCTGCTTGATGCCTTTGGATAGATTAGTGCTGAATCTGCCGTCTTTGGAGCTCGATAGTGTCCAAGCCACCCGTTTAGCCCGTGGTCAAAGGCTGGGTTTGAGCGATAACCACCCCGATGGTAAGCGCAGATTGTATGCAGAAGGGCGGTTTATCGGTTTGGGCGAGCTGGTCGAGGGCAGATTGTCCCCAAGCCGCTTGTTATCGAGTGTCGCCAAAGCCGCCGCCATCCCTAATTCAGCTTGAGTGGATACCCCGTTCAAGGTTAGAATGCCGCACTTTTTATTTGGAGAGAGTAAGTAAATGTCTATTACCGCAGCACAAAAATCGCAGATCGTTACTGATTATCAACGTGCCAAGGGCGACACTGGCTCCCCTGAAGTGCAAGTTGCTTTGATGACAGCTCGTATCAACTACCTGACTGAGCACTTCAAAGAACACAACAAAGACCATCACTCACGCCGTGGCCTGCTCCGTTTGGTCAGCCGTCGCCGTAAGCTGCTGGACTACCTGAAGAGTAAGAATGAGGGTAGTTACAAAGAGCTGATCCAACGTTTGGAACTGCGCAAGTAATTAAGATTTACGAGCGGGTCGCGATAGCGACCCGCTTTGTTTTGGCTGTCGTATCGGTGCACTGACCACTCGGTCAGGCATTCACATTGGAGAGGACTATCTTGAGTCACTATAAAAAAACACTGAGTTACGGTAATCAACAATTGACATTGGAGACAGGCGAGATCGCTCGTCAATCCAGTGGTGCAGTCATGGTCAGTTTGGGCGACACTGTGGTGCTGGTCACCGTAGTTGGCCGTAAAGATGCAAAGCCTGATCAAGACTTCTTCCCGTTGACCGTCGACTATCAAGAGCGCACCTATGCTGGTGGCAAGATCCCAGGTGGTTTCTTCAAACGTGAAGGCCGTCCGAGCGAGAAAGAGATTCTGACTTCTCGTCTGATCGACCGTCCATTGCGCCCTCTGTTCCCAGAAAGTTTTTACAACGAAGTGCAGATCGTGGCGACGGTGGTTTCTTCTGACCCACAGATCGACTCTGACATCCCTTCCATGATCGGCGCATCTGCTGCGTTGGCTATCTCCGGCATCCCATTCGACGGCCCTATTGGTGCAGCGCGCGTTGGTTATGCCAACGGCCAATACCTGTTGAACCCAACCAAAGATGAGTTGGTCACTTCGCAGATGGACTTGGTGGTTGCAGGTACCGTTAAGGCTGTACAAATGGTTGAGTCCGAAGCGCAAGAGCTGTCGGAAGAAGTCATGTTGGGCGCGGTCGTGTTCGGTCACGAGCAGATGCAAGTCGTGATCAACGCGATCAACGAAATGGCTGATGCAATTGGCGCAGATGATTGGGATTGGACTCCTGCAGCTAAGAACGATGCCCTGATCGCTAAGATCAATGAATTGGCTGAAAGCGAATTGAAAGCTGCTTACGCAGTACGCGAGAAGCAAGCTCGTACGCATCAAGTGGATGCCATCCGTGCCAAAGTCTCTGCTGCATTGGCAACTCCTGAATTCGAGAACGTCTCTAACAATGAAGTGAGCGAGTTGTTCAGTGCGTTGGAAGCTAAGATCGTTCGCGGTCAGATCCTGAGCGGCGAGCCACGTATCGACGGTCGTGACACACGCACTGTGCGTCCTATCACCATCCGTACTGGTGTGTTGCCACGTACGCATGGTTCCGTATTGTTCACACGCGGCGAGACACAAGCATTGGTCGTCGCTACGCTGGGTTCGATGCGCGATTCACAAAAGATCGACGCGCTGCAAGGCGAGTTCTCTGATCGCTTCATGCTGCATTACAACTTCCCTCCGTATGCGACTGGCGAAACTGGCCGTGTAGGTACACCAAAGCGTCGCGAGATCGGTCACGGTCGTTTGGCTAAACGCGCACTGGTTGCGGTGTTGCCGAGTGAAGATGAATGCGGTTACGCGATGCGTGTGGTCTCCGAGATCACTGAATCCAACGGCTCTAGCTCCATGGCTTCCGTTTGCGGTGGTTGCTTGTCGTTGATGGATGCAGGCGTGGCAATGAAGAACCATGTGGCAGGTATCGCTATGGGTTTGATCAAAGACGGCGGACGTTTCGCTGTGTTGACCGACATCTTGGGTGATGAAGATCACTTGGGCGATATGGACTTCAAGGTGGCTGGTTCCGACAAGGGCATCACCGCGTTGCAGATGGACATCAAGATCAACGGCATCACTAAAGAGATCATGCAAGTCGCATTGAGCCAAGCTAAAGAAGGCCGTATGCACATCCTTGGCATCATGAAGCAAGCGATGCCGTCTGTGCGTCCGGAAGTGTCTGACTTCGCACCTCGCATGATCAAGATGAAGATCAATCCAGACAAGATCCGTGATGTGATCGGTAAGGGCGGCGCAGTCATCCGCGCGCTGACCGAAGAGACTGGCACTACCATCGACATCGACGACGAAGGCAATGTCACCATCTCCTGCGTAAGCGGCGAGGCTGGCGAGGCAGCTAAGAAACGTATCGAAGACATCGTGGCAGAAGTCGAAGTTGGCAAGATCTACGAAGGTCCAGTGGTCAAACTGTTGGACTTCGGCGCACTGATCAACATCCTGCCAGGCAAAGACGGTTTGTTGCACATCTCTCAGATTTCGCACGAGCGCATTGCGAACGTGGCAGACCATCTGAAAGAAGGCCAAGTCGTTAAGGTCAAGGTATTGGAAGTGGACGACAAAGGCCGCATGAAGCTGAGCATGAAGGCGTTGTTGGCACAAGCCGCTGCACCTGCTGCGGAATAAGGCAACCCATCGCCGCGACGAGCCCCGCCTAGTGCGGGGCTTTTCATTGCGGCATCGCATTTTGACTGCCAGAATCACACCATTTATTTGCATGTGCGAATCATGAAAAACAATATGAAACCGCTTGCTAAAAATCTTGTAGACACCTTGCCATCAGGCTTGTCAGGATTGTTCAACCCTTGGAAAGATAGTTGTCCGCACGATGCGAAGGGCAATGGGCCCGCTGCGAAGTTGGGGCGGCTTTCACAGCATTTGGATTGTGATCCAAAATTCATCTTGGTTGGCGAGGCGCCAGGCTATCAGGGGTGTCGTTACAGTGGTGTCGCTTTCACTAGCGAACGCCTGTTAGGTGAAGGGGCGATTCCTCGTATCCCTGCCTTGCAAGAACGGCTGTCTGACCGTCGCTTACCTTTCTCTGAGCCATCCGCCACCATTGTTTGGAAGACCTTATATCGCCTTGGTATAGCCGAGCGCACCATTCTGTGGAATGCGATGCAACTTCATCCATACCGATCCGACAATTTGTGGTCTAACCGGACGCCCATGCCAGAGGAGATCAAGCTAGGCGAACCTGCAATGCGCTTGTTGATCGAGGCATTCCCCAAGGCCAAAGTCGTAGCAGTTGGAAAGAAGGCCGAAGGTTTGTTGGCAGAGATGGGAATCAGGGTGACCGGTGCAGTTCGTCATCCAGCGAATGGCGGGGCTACCGAATTCGCTAACGGTCTGCAAGCGTTGATGTGAATCATGTCTGAACCCACGTTCGACCCTAAACCGTTTCTCGCTAGCCTGCCTTTGCAGCCTGGTGTGTATCGCATGTTGGATGAAGCGGGGCAGGTGTTGTACGTCGGTAAGGCGAATCAACTCAAGAAGCGCGTCAGCTCGTATTTTCAGATCAGCAATCTATCGCCACGCATCCGATTGATGGTGTCGCATATCGCGCGCATCGAAGTGACGGTGACGCGTTCTGAAGCTGAAGCGCTACTGCTTGAGAACAACCTCATCAAGACGCTCAAGCCGCGCTACAACATCTTGTTTCGCGATGATAAGTCCTATCCCTACATCGTGCTTACCGGCAGTCCGTCGCCACGTCTGACCTACTATCGCGGTGCGACCGATAAGCGCCATCAATACTTCGGACCGTACCCCAATGCGCAAGCGGCAAAGGAGAGCATCAATCTTTTGCAGAAGGTCTTTATGCTGCGTACTTGCGAAGAAGCGGTGTTCAACAACCGTACGCGACCGTGCCTGCTACATCAGATCCATCGTTGCAGCGCTCCTTGTGTCGGTATCATCAGCGCCGAGGATTA
>PNNY01000056.1 GCA_013824485.1 Sideroxydans sp. | reverse complement strand
CCGTTTTTTGATTGCCGAAGTAATTCCTATTTCAACAACTGGAGAAGTACATGCCAAATCACATCGTTTCCCGTGTCGTTTCAAGCGTCGTTTGCGTACCCGATGAGAACGATCCAAACAAATCGAATACGTACAACATTTTCATGGATCAAGCCAGCGGCTGCTGCGTTTTACATGAAGGCACAGTCGTGCACGTGGATAAGCTTCAACCTGCGAAAGACAAGGCATTCGTTGAACATGAAATATTGTTGCTGACAACTGCCATACAAAGCCTCTCAAACAACAAACAGTAAAGGAGCAAAAATGAGGCATTTGATTAGCGTGATATTGGCGGGAGTCCTTCTGTTAGGGGCGGCTACAGTCGAAGCCTTCGACTGTCCTAAGGGTTATACCGCAACACAATGTCGTGAGTTAGCTGCGCGAGTTGAACTGTTTAAACAACTGTCTCTTGAAGATTCGATTGAACACGATAGACGCGATAGAGAAGCCAAGTTGAAGATACTGAATCAACAGCTTGAAAGTATTAGGCCAGTCGTTGTTATCGGTTCAATTATTATCGCAATCGTTGCTCTCGTTATGGATTTTGGTTTTATAGGTGCAGCAGGATTCTTCGTTTTGGGTATATTCGGATTTGGCTTTGTACTGCTACCGGTGCTGCTGGGAGTGCCATTGAAAAACATAGATGGTGGCCCCGCGGCGCTCTTGTTTGCAGCGGGAGCTTGCATTGCAATAATTTTCGGAGTTTGGAATCGCAACAGGACTCGAAAAGATTTTCTGTTCAAGGCAAACGTAGAAGAGATGTTCTACTCTCGTCATGACTTGACGGTCAGCGTCAATAAAGAGAAGCGCCAGGTAGTCGTCAACGGAATTGAGATCCCCCCGGCGGAGTTTTCGTACGACACTAGTGAAATTAGCAAAACAGTAACCACTAACACGGGTGGAACTCAAACTGTCTATGGTTCTGGCGGAGCAGTCGGCACCGTGTATGTGCCGGGTACAAGTGGTTCTTATAAAAAAGTTACAGGAGTGAAGGTGACGATTTCGAGGAGTGGTAAAGAGGTTATCACAGTCAAGTTCTCTACCTGGCGCATGCGTAATTTGGTGAGTTTAGGAGAGCTGGGAAAAGTATTAGAGAAAGTGCAGGCATGGTGCGACGAACAAAAGAAAGATTCGGCACTGAATGCGTTGGATGCACTGTGCCAGCAAGCCGATATGGAAAGTGACTGCTTCAAAAAGTCTTTCTGGGACGAGCAAGGGGTATTGCAATGGGCGATTGCGGCAGATCGCAAAGGTAAAGCGGTTGCGGTCTACAACAACGGGGCTGAAACTTGGTCTGGTTCACTAATTGGCGCTTCAGCTCAAATTGTAGATAACAAGCTGGAAATAAAAGTGAATGATTCTGCGTATCGGGAGAAGAATCTATCTGATCGCGTATTCATCGTGTTGATCAAAGAGTCTCGCAACACATTGGTGGAGTGGGAAAGCCGAATAAATCTGCTGGCGAAAAACGCCGAGGCATCGGCTTAATCAAGTTAGCAATGTACTCGAAGGGTATTTAAGGGGGCGACATGTCGCCCCCTTAGCCTATTTGAACTGCGACCGAATGATTCCCCACTGCTGCGGCCATTGTGCCATCGGGTCTTTGGCATAGCCGCTCTTGCCGAACTGGCTCCAACGTCCGACGACGAAACACAGCAACAGGTTGGCATGCGCGCCGAAGTCGGCATCTGCTTCTAACTTGCCTTGCGTGGCGGCGATGCGCAGGGATTGTTTGAGTGTCGCTTCGACGCGATCGAGCAGTTGGTTGATGCGTTGTTGGAGACGTTCGTCTTCGTTCACCAGCGCATCACCGATAAGGACACGGGTCATGCCACGATTCTTCTTTGCGAATCCCAGCAGTAGCCCAACTATGCCTTCGATCTGTTTCAGGCCATCTTGCTCTTCAGTGCTGATCTTGTTGATGAGCCCGAACACGGTCTGCTCGATGAAATCGATCAAGCCTTGGTACATCATGAACTTGCTAGGGAAGTGGCGGTACAGCGCGGCCTCGGAAAGATCGAGGCGTGCCGCCAACGCAGCGGTGGTGATCTTCTCGCCCTTGGGTTGCTCCAGCATCTCAACGATGGTTTGCAGGATCTGTAGTTTTCTTTCGCCCGGTTTAGCTGCCATGTCGTTTCCTTTTCAAAGTTTGGAGACTGCGCGCGGCAGCTCCAACACATCACGTATCTTCACATCCACAAAACTTGGCGCGCGCAGCGCATCGCTCACCCACACGGTACCCATACCAAGACGTTTAGCCGTCTTCAGATTCTCTGCGCTGTCTTCCACCATCACGCACTGCGCCGCCTTGAGGTGATGCTTGCGCAACAAGCGCCTAAAACCTGCCGTCTGCGGCTTGGGCATGTAGCGCGAGTGCTCGATAGAGAACACATCGTCGAACAGGTCATCCACACGCAACAATTCCAACACCGCTTGCGCGTAACGGATGGGCGCATTGGAGAACACGATCTTGTTTCCCGCCAGATTTTTCAAGGCATGTCGCAATCTCGGTTCGCGCACCACCATCTTTCCCAATTCTGGGAACTGGTGTGTATGCCACAAGAAGTGGTCCGGATCGGTGCCGTGATGCTTCATCAATCCTGTGAGTGTCGCACCATAGCGTTGCCAGTAATCCACACGCAAAGCATTCGCCGCTTCCTCATCCAACTGCAGATGCTCTTGCAGGTACGCGGTCATGCTGCGATTGATATGCGGAAAGATATGCGGCGTCGCGTTATGCAGCGTGTTATCTAGATCGAAGAGCCAAACTGGCATGGCTAAATCACCACCCCTGATACTGAAATTCGCCAAGCCCGTTCCCCCTATCTAACTTTCCCCCGCAAGCGGGAGAAAGGACTAACGAATCGCTACGCGCGTTTCAATCTAACGCGTTCGTTCACTTGCTTTTGATCAGTGTGCCGACACCTTCGTCGGTCAAAATCTCAAGCAACAGCGCATGCTCCACGCGACCATCGATGATGTGAACCGCTTTCACACCACCACGCGCCGCATCCAGCGCCGAGCCGATCTTGGGCAACATGCCTCCAGACAGGGTGCCGTCGGCCACCAACTCATCGATCTGCTTTGGAGTAAGGCCTGTAAGTAGATTGCCTTTTTGGTCGAGCACTCCTGGCGTATTGGTCAGCAACACCAGCTTCTCAGCGCGTAGCACTTCAGCCAACTTGCCTGCCACCACGTCAGCATTGATGTTCAATGTCTCACCATCAGGTGAAACGCCAATCGGTGCGATGACGGGAATGAAATCGCCTGAATCTAGAAATGTAATGATGGAAGGGTCGATCTTGTTGATATCACCGACCAGACCGATGTCCAGCATCTTGCCCGGCTCGGTGATGCTTTCCAACAACAGCTTCTCGGCACGGATGAAGCCGCCATCCTGACCAGTCAAACCAACCGCTTTGCCGCCATAACGATTGATGAGGTTGACGATGTCCTTGTTGACCTTGCCCAATACCATCTCGACCACATCCATGGTCTCTTCGTCGGTGACGCGCATGCCTTGGATGAACTCGCCCTGCTTGCCCACCTTTTTCAACAGATCGTTGATCTGTGGGCCACCACCATGCACCACGACAGGGTTCATGCCGACCAGCTTGAGTAACACCACATCCCGTGCAAATCCCTCTTGCAGCTTAGGATCGGTCATGGCGTTGCCGCCGTATTTGATGACGATGGTTTTGTCGAAGAAGCGCTGGATATAGGGAAGCGCTTCAGACAGGGTGTGGGCTTTTTGGGCGGCGGTGGCAGCGGTCAATGGCATGGCTTTATCCTTAAATAAATTCGCCGCGAATTCTACTCCAGACAAAAACAAAACGGGCGGCATCAAGCCGCCCGTTCCGCATGAAGACTGCTTTTGATTATCTATGGTCTTTCACTGTTGGATCGTTGTAATGCTTGTAGCTCAACTCCAATGCTTTGACTTCCGCCTCAAGATCGACCGTCTGCTTCTTTCCACCCATTTCGATGACCAGACTGACCGGCACACGATCCCCGATATTCAAGCGCTGCTTCAAGCCATTCAATACCAGATAGATGCCGCGATTACCAAAGATGAGCGTGCTATTAGGCACGAGCTTCAAGCTATCCACCGTAGAAGTCTGCATCTTGCCGTGACGCTTCTCCACGTTCTGTATCTCGCCCGATGTGGCGACCGGACTACTTACCGACAACAGACGTGCCGGTTTGGTCACATAAAGGTTCATCTGCACGGTGACGGACTTTTGCTCGGGCACGCTCTCGCGCATCCAGACTTTATCCACCATCACATCATTGGCGCCCGCCCAAGCTTGGCTCACCAACATCAACATCGCTGTAGCTACTAGTTTTCGCAACATGACGAACCTCCCCTACGAATCAATGATGATGCGCATGCTCGTGATGAGCAGATTCAGCCAACGGTTTGATCTTGGAGATCACCTGCACCTTGGTGTCTTTGCCATCTGCGCCGCGCACAACCATCTCACAGTTGGTTTTTTTACCCGCCTCAAGTGGCTTCTTCAATCCGATCAACATCAGGTGATACCCTGCCTCGCCCAAATCCACCGCCTTACCCGCAGGCAGGTCGATGGAATCCACTTGACGCATCTTCATCAGCTCACCTTCCATCACCATGCTATGGATCTCGGACGTGTTCGCATCCTTACACGCGACCCCCACCAACTTAGCCGCCTTCTTGCTGGTGATGACGAGCTGCACCATCGCGCTGTCTTGGCCAGCCGCAGTAGCGCGTGTCCATGCGTCTTTTACCTTCACATCACCAGCATAAGCTGATGTCACGCCAGTCATGGCCAACAAACTTGCAATCAGAATCCTTTTCATTTCTTTCTCCTCAATTGAAACGCGCCACACCTTGCGATGCGGCGCGTCATTCTAGCCCGAATCTACCGATCAGAAATCGACGTTCGCCTTCACCCACAGATTGCGGCCAACTTCGTTTACTCGAGTTGACAATGTGTATCCTGAAACGGCTACTGGCGTACCCATCATATTGGCGTAACCACCAGCGCGGCTGATGTGTTCTGCATAAGTCTTATTCAACAAATTATCCACGCCAGCAGTCAGTTGCGCCGCCTTGTTGATGCGCCATCCCCCATTCAAAGACAACACAGCGAATCCTTTCGAAGCGGCGATGTCCTGACCTGCGATATTGCCTTGATTCACAGCCACGCGATCCTGTGCCGCGACACCTCGGACCAAACCGCCGAACGACCACACCTTGTTATCGTAGTTCACACCGATGCGAGCTTCCAAAGGCGACATCTGTCCCAACGCTGTGCCGTCGGTGTCGTTGTTGCCATGCACGTAGGCCAAGCTACCATCAACCTTGACGGACTCAGCCAATTGGTAAGCGATGCCTGCCTCGGCACCGTAGGTTGAGGCATTTACATTACGTGTGACGCTTGCCGTTGCATTTGGATTCATCATCGTCGGCTTGGCATACTTAGACTGGATCAGAATGAAATCGGTGATCTTGTTATAGAACGCCGAGACCGAAGCAGACAGCGCTCCACCACGGTGATTCATCCCCACATCCAACTGTGTAGTCTTCTCCGGCTTGGTGTTGAACGCACTCGCGGTGGTCAAACTTTCGTTGCTGAACAACTCCCAGTAGTCGGGAGCGCGCGAAGTGTGACCCACTCCGACGTAAGCGGTATAACCCTCGTTCGCCTCCAATTCATAACGGGCAAAACCACTAGTCAATGTATCTTTGCGCGTCTGGTTCTTGGTCGGATTGGACACCATACCCATCATGTCGGTCGTTGCCCGAGAATCCGTCGCCTGCCATTGATCGGCACGCAAGCCAACAATCACCTTGGCCGTCTCACCCACGCCTTGCTGCAACTCACCAAACACGCCGACATCCTTGAACTCAGCATCTTTCACGCGCGCTTTCAGCGTGTAGTCACTCGCATAGCCAGGAGCCGCCCCCATACGCCCTGTGTGGATGTTGTTCTGCGTATCCACCCCCAGTTTCAACTGCGTCGCTTCGGCCAACTGCAAGGTACCATTCACACGACCGCCTGTGGTTTTACGGTCAGGGTTCATCGCAGCCATACCATTCGCAGGATTGCCACCCGCACGTAGACTGTAGCTATCCATCACGTGGTCGATGTAGTTGTAATACACCTGCGCTTCGATGCCATCCAACAAGCCGCCCATGTGCTGCTTGTCGAACTTCAGCCCGACGTTGTCGCGCGCGAATTTGGAGCCATCCACGCTGCGATCTGCATAGGCCGCTTTGCCATCACTCTTGGCAACCGTCAGCTCTAGGCGCGTATCGTCGCTGGGTGTCCAACCCATGGCCGCATTCGCGCTCCAACGGTTATACGCAGAATGAACTGCTACACCATTGCCATCCTTGTAGTCATCGGCTTGCGAACGGGTCAGACCGGCACGCAGATAAGCTGATTCCGAATTCACTTTCGCATTCACCGCTTCGTCATTGCGACCAAAGCTCCCGACCATCAGGGATGCATTACCAGTCACCCCAGCAGCATCACGTTTGGTGCTGCGTTCGAACAACACCGTACCTGCCGAATTGCCCGCACCGTGAATGACGGTCTGCGGCCCTTTCAAAACAGTGATGTTGTCATAAGAAGATGGGAACACATATGCCGTCGGTGGATCCATACGACCACCACACCCACCCAGAATCTGCTCGCCATCAAGCAAGATATTCAGACGCGAACCTGCCATCCCACGCAACACCGGATCGCCATCCGTGCCGCCTTTGCGGATGACGGAGAAGCCGGGAATGGTCTTCAGATAGTCCGCACCGTCGTGTGCAGGCACTGGCTGGCGCGGTTTCTTGGGGTCGGTCTTCACGGTCAGCGGCTGTGTACTTTGCGGTGCAGTCACTACCACTTCGTCCATCGTCGTCGGTTCGGCAGCGTGGGCAGCGCCAGTCATCGCCATCAGTACTGCAGCTACGATCATCTTTTGTTGCATGCTTTCTCTCCTGTAAAAAATCTGCGCGCATTCTATAAATTTCTACCGCGACGCCCCTGCGGCATTTTGTCGCACCCCAATAACGGCGGGCTTCCAGTAGAATCCGCCCCCATGAATTCCTCCCTCCTCTCCACCCAAACTGGTCACTCGCATCTGCGCCGCTTATTCATGCTGCGCAACTGGGCGATCTTGGCTCAGTTCGCCACGCTGATCTTGGTTCATCGATTCTTGAGTACGGATTTCGCGTGGACGCCGATGATCGGCACGGTGGTGTTCTTGGTATTGGCGAACCTCCTCACGTGGTGGCGCTTGTCGCTTGACTACCCAGTCGGGAATCTCGAATTGTTCTTGCAGTTGTGTCTGGATGTGAATGCGCTGACGGTGCTGTTGTATTTCGGCGGCGGCTCGACCAATCCTTTTGTTTCGCTCTATCTACTGCCACTGGTACTCGCCGCCGCCACACTGCCGCGTCGATACACATGGGGCATGGCTGCATTGACCGTCGCGTGTTACAGCTTGTTGATGGTGTGGTACGTGCCGTTGCCTACAGGGGATGCGCATGCGGGACATACTGGTCATACGCCAGCAACCGTCGCGGCTGCTCCTGTACATGACCATGCAGCGATGCAGATGGATCACAGCCAACATCAGATGCACCAACCTGAAGTCACACCTCCTGACTACTGCCGCACCGAACCTGAATCCTCACCCGCAAGCACCACTGCTGACACCTCTCCGCTTGGCGATGCCTTCAACGCTCACGTGCTGGGCATGTGGCTGGGCTTCGTCATCAGCGCTACGGTGATCGCCTATTTCGCGGTAGAGATGGCGGCGGCCGTTCGACTGCGTGAGGCGCAACTCACCCAAGTGCGCGAAGAGACTTTGCGCAACGAACGTATCGTGTCTTTGGGTACGTTGGCTGCGAGTGCAGCACACGAACTCGGCACACCTTTATCCACTATGTCCGTGGTGATTGGTGAGATGCAAAACGAATGCGAATCACCCGAACAGAAAGACAGTCTCACGCTACTCGACGACCAAGTGCGCAACTGCAAGCGTATCCTCAACACCTTGGTGAGTCATGCACAGGCGACACCGGAAGTGATGAGCATCGAAAGTTTCTTGTTAGCCGTGTTGGATGAATGGCAGTTGTTGCGCCCCACCGTGCATTACAACTACCAAGTCAGCGGCGCCCAACCTGCACCGCAACTACGCCCCGACCCCGCCTTGCGCGCAGCCTTGCTTAATCTGTTGAACAACGCCGCTGATGCGTCATCTGAAGGTATGGAGATCTTGTTGCATTGGGATAACAAGCACATCGTATTGGAGATACAAGACCAAGGCCTCGGCCTCACCGCCGAAGCCGCCTCACGCGCTGGCTCGGCATTCTTTACCACCAAAGAGGAAGGGCGCGGATTGGGCTTGTTCCTAGCTAATGCCACGCTAGAACGACTTGGCGGCAACGTTCGGCTGTTCAACCGCGACGGCGGCGGTGCGACGACCGAAGTGACGCTTCCCCTGCAAGGGCTACTCGCATGAGCCAGATCAGCAACGACACGCCGACCTTGCTGTTAGTGGATGACGATGCCACCTTCCGTAGCGTGCTGGCGAAAGCTTTAGAAAAACGCGGCTTCAGCGTGACCACCGCCGACAGCGTGGAGACTGCCTTGCCGCTGGCACAAGCCAACCCACCCGAATTCGCCGTCATCGACCTCAAGATGCACGGTGCTTCTGGCTTGGTGCTTTTACAGACCCTGCACGAACTTGACCCCGCCACCCGCATCGTCATGCTCACCGGCTACGCCAGCATCGCAACTGCAGTAGAAGCCATCAAGCTAGGCGCGACGCAATACCTGTCTAAACCCGCCAACGCCGATGAGATCGTCGCCGCCTTCGGTCATAACGCAAGCGCCGATGTGCCACTCGATTCCCAACCTGTCACCGTGGACAGACTGGAATGGGAGCATATCAACCGAGTGTTGCACGAGCAAAAAGGCAATGTTTCGAACACTGCGCGCGTGCTCAATATGCACCGCCGCACTTTGCAGCGAAAGTTAGCCAAACGCCCCACCTGATTCGGTTAAAGGTTTCGATTTTTGTGCCGAAATACCCTCCGTAAGCTAACAAAACCAACGGGGGAAAATCATGAGTAAACAGCCTATCGACCTAAAAGCGGCCATCCAAAACTTGGATAGCCTGCCTGCCATGCCTGTCATCGCCCAGAAGATATTGACCTTATCTCTGGATACCGATGCAGGGGAGCTTCAGCTACTCAAGCTGATCGAGAAAGACCCACAGATCTCCGCGCGTATCATCGGTCTTGCGAATACCCCCCTTTTTGGCGCCTCCAAACGAGTCTCCTCCATCCAAGATGCTTCCATGTTGTTGGGGCTCACGCGGGTCAAATCCGTTGCGGTCGGCATCGCGGTCATGTCCACCTTGACTAAGCATCCTTCAGGTTTGTTGGATATACAGCGCTTGTGGCTGCATAGCCTTGGCGTGGCTCTTGGGATGCGCGCCTTGTCACGTGCCATGCCAAGTCGCACACGCCCGCTTGAGGATGAGATATTCCTCGCCGGCCTGCTACACGACATCGGCTTCATGGTGCTGAATTACATAGATACTGAACTGAGCGACAAGCTGCAACACAAACTCAGCGCAGAGCCAGATCGGCCTGTCTCTGAAGTGGAGGCCGAAGTGGTCGAGGTCAGCCACAGCACACTCGGTGCCGAATTGGCTCGGCACTGGGACTTACCAGAACGCATCGTTGCCGTGTTGCGCTACCACCACATGCCAGATTCAGAAGAAGCCGCTGCCGGACAACCCTTGGTCGCACTTCTGCATCTCGCTGAAAGATTGCTGCCGAATTTCGGCATCAACGAGCCCGTTGCCGTCAATATTGAAGAAGAGGATTGGCTATCGCTAGGCATCGACCCTTCACGTGCTGAAGAATTGACAGCCGCCGTAGTTGAACAAGCCGAACACGCCAAACAACTCGCCAACACGTTCTAATCCATGACCACTGCAGATGAACTGAGATCAGCCGTACGTGAGTTGCACAACCTGCCCGCGATGCCAGTCATCGCGCACAAGTTGCTCGCGCTGAAGCTGGATACCGACGAAGGTGAGCGGCAGATGATGTTGCTCATCGAGCAAGACCCCCTCATCTCTGCCAAGATCATCGGCCTAGCCAACTCACCCCTGTTGGGTGCATCGCGCAAAGTATCCACCGTCAAAGAAGCCGCCATCCTGCTTGGGCTAACGCGCGTGAAGTCAGTGGCAACGGGTATCGCGATTATGTCGCTGGTGAGCAAACCTATCGGCCGTTTCGACCCACAAGAATTCTGGTTGCATAACATGGCGGTTGCCTTCGCTATGCTGCCCGTAGTACGCGCCATGCCATTCAAGTTGCGCCCCGCGGACGATCTCATCTTCCTCACGGGCATGTTGCACGACATCGGCTTCCTCGCCTTGGCACATTTGAACAGTCAGCTCAGCGACGACTTGCTCACCCGCATGTTCATCGAGCCTGAACGTCCCGTTACCGATATCGAAGATGAACTGATGGGTATCTCGCACGCCGAGCTAGGTGCCGAGTTCGCGCAACATTGGGGATTACCCAGCGAGATCGTCGCCGTGCTGCGCTACCACCACACTCCTGATGCAGATGGTGCCGCTGAAGACCTGCCGCTGGCACGCATCATCAACGTCACCGAGAAGCTACTCAGCTCGACTGGTCTGCATGAGTTCGTCGGACATCAAGTGAGTGATGCGGAATGGGAAGCGCTCGGCATCGACCCCGACCAGGCGAACGATATCGCTATGCATGCCGCAGAGCAGGCTGACCAAGCGATGCAGTTCGCCGCTAGTTTCTAGGACGTTTACCCTCTCGCTTTAAGGCTTTTGTGCCGCCTGCACTGGGTGCGCCTGTATAATCACGCCAGTCGAATCAACACACACCATCATGAAAATCGTTCTACGTCTTCTGCTCGCCTTATCTTTCTTTTTCTCCACCGCATACGCCTATCCAGCTGACCCCGCCCTCGCGGCCAAACATTACGCACTCTACGATGCCAGCAGCCAACAGATGCTGATCGAGCACGATGCGAACACACGCATCGCGCCCGGTTCGCTCACCAAACTGATGACCGCTTATGTCGTGTTCGATGCCTTGAAGCAGAACAAGATCTCATTACGCCAGACCTTAGCGCCAACTGCGTACGCCTTGCGTTTGCAGAACGAAGAGCCGCGCATGTTCTTAGAGGTAGGCAAGGATGTGAAAGTGGAAGAACTGTTGCGCGGACTCGTCGTGCAATCAGCGAATGATGCCGCGCGCGTCCTCACCGAAGCCGTCGCCAACCACGAGGTCGCCTTCGCCGACCTGATGAACAAACAGGCGCAACGTCTTGGCATGCGCAACACCCGTTTTGCCAACGCCACCGGCGTCCCTGAGGAATTGCACTACAGCAGTGCGCACGACCTTGCCCTACTCGCCGCCGCATTGGTGCGCGACTTCCCCGAGTTCTATCCCTTGTACGCTCTACGCGAATACAAATACAACAACATCAACCAATTCAACCGCAACCGCTTGCTGTGGCTAGA
>PNNY01000055.1 GCA_013824485.1 Sideroxydans sp. | reverse complement strand
CTTTGTTGTTTCAATCCGCCTCCTCATTCGCCAGCAACACGGGCAATCTGGATAACAGTTTCAACCCTGCTTTCTCACTCATCTTGTCTGGCACTTACGGCAGTGTGCAACGCGACCCTGCTATTCCTGCCACAGGTTTTGCCATGAACCCCAATCCCGGCCATGAACAAGGCTTCAACTTGGGCGAATCAGAGATGGGCATTTCGGCCAGTATCGATCCTGAATATCGCGGTGTCGCCACCTTGGCGCTCGACCCTGCCGGCGGCATCAGTGTAGAAAATGCTTTCGTACAAACGACCGCATTGGGTGAGGGCTTCAACCTCAAGTTCGGGCGTTTCTTCTCTGGATTGGGCTATCTCAACGAACAACATGCACACGCGTGGGATTTCGTCGATCAACCGCTGGTCTATGCCACTTTGTGGGAGAACCAGTTAGGCGAAGATGGGCTACAACTAAAGTGGCTTGCACCGACTGATACCTTCATCGAAATGGGCGCCGAAATGGGACGCGGGCGCGGTTTTCCCGGCACCGACACCGTGCGCAACGGCAATGGGGCTGGCGTATTGTTCGCACACATCGGCAATGACATTGGTATCGAACATAGTTGGCGCGTGGGCGTTTCTGCACATCAGACTCGACGCGTGGATGCGGAAAGCACCGACGTTCCAGATCTGGCAGGTAACGCCGTCACCAATCTTTTCACAGGCGACAGCCAAACCACCGGCCTCGATTTTGTTTGGAAATATGCAGCGAACGGCAACGTGAAAAACAGCTATGTGAAGTTGCAAGGGGAATACTTCCGTCGCAAAGAAACTGGCGATCTGACTTATGACACAGCGGGTGCGAATGTGACGGATACATTCAACAATACGCAAAGTGGCTTCTATCTACAAAGCGTGTATCAATTCGTACCCCGCTGGAGAGTAGGTGCTCGTTATGACCGCCTCGACTCAGGAGTTGCACAGATCGGCGCAACGAATGCAGGTAATGTCATCAGCGACTACGCATTCAATCCGTCCCGCACCTCCGTGATGCTGGACTACAGCCCAAGTGAGTTCTCGCGTTTGCGCATGCAAGTTGCAAATGACCAATCGCGCCAAGGCCTCAAAGATAACCAGTTCTTCGTGCAGTACATCATGAGCTTGGGCGCACATGGCGCTCATTCCTACTAAATGAATTAACGTCATTCCCGCGTAGGCGGGAATGACGAAACCGAAAGGAATCATCATGAAAAAAATCCTATTAACACTCTCGCTAATTTTTCTGAGTAGCCATGCTCACGCCACGCTCAATGTGTTCGCTTGTGAACCTGAATGGGCCGCGCTCACACAAGAGCTTGCGGGTGGCAAAGTCATCATCTACACCGCGACTGGCGCGCTGCAAGATCCACACCGCGTTGAAGCTCGTCCTAGCTTGATTGCCAAGGCACGTCGCGCAAATCTAGTGGTATGCACAGGGGCTGAATTGGAAGTTGCATGGCTACCTGTCGTATTGCGCGAATCGGGCAATGCCGCGACGAGAATAGGGAGCAATGGATATTTCGAAGCAGCGGACTTCGTCAAGATGTTGGAGGTACCGACACGATTGGATCGTGGTGATGGCGATGTGCATGCCCAAGGCAATCCGCACATCCAGACCGACCCACGCAATTTCTTACCGATTGCAGAGGCACTGAGCAAACGCCTGATCCAGCTAGATGCGGTGAATACGAGCGAATATCAGCAACGACTCGCCGCCTTCAACACGAAATGGCGCACGGCCATCGCAAAGTGGGAACAACAAGCAGCGCCACTCAATGGCACAACAATACTCGTTCAGCACAAAGGCTTTCCGTATCTGACTGAGTGGTTGAAGCTGAAAGAGGTCGCGACACTGGAACCCAAGCCAGGCATGGAACCGAGTGCGGCACACCTTTCTCAGATAGTGAACACGCTACAAAAACAACCCGCCAAGATGGTGTTGCGTGCCGCTTATCAAGATGCACGTCCCTCCGAATGGATCGCGCAACGTGCGCATCTCAATGTGGTCGAACTACCGTACACAGTGGGCGGCAGTGCCGGAGCGAATGACCTGTACGGCTTGTTCGATGACACCATCGCACGGCTGCTATCTGGACTAAAGTAATCGCCGTCATTCCCGCGAAGGCGGGAATCCAGCGATTTTATGTAACATGCCTTTGGTGTTGGCTTTGCTCTGCAAAGGATTTTTCAATTGACTGGATTCCCGCCTTCGCGGGAATGACGAACCAATCAGGGATTTGCGTATGAACTCACTTGAACTCGACATCCTTCTCCCCGCCTTCATCGCGGGGTTACTCATCCTCGCCACGCACATCCCATTCGGCATGCGCGTGTTGCAACGCGGTGTCATCTTCGCCGACCTTGCAGTGGCACAGATCGCGGGGCTGGGTGTCATCATCGCAGCCCTACTTGAACTCGATCACTCGCCTGTCTTGGTGCAACTCATCGCCGCCAGCAGTGCGCTTTTCGGCGCAGGCTTGTTGGCATGGATAGAGCGCAGTGCGCCCGATGTGAAGGAAGCCTACATCGGCCTCACCTTCGTACTCTCGGCCAGTCTTGGCATCCTGTTGATGAGCCACGACGTACATGCAGGTGAGCACTTAAAGGATCTGTTGGTCGGGCAGATACTGTGGGTGAACGATGCGCAACTCATCGGTACTGCCATCCTCAGCGCGGCTTTGCTCATCGCGTGGCGCTCACTTCGCAACAGCCAAAGTCATTTCGCTTTTTACGGTCTGTTCGCCCTCGCAGTCACCGCCTCAGTGCAACTGGTCGGTATCTACTTGGTGTTCGCAAGCCTCATCGTGCCCGCACTGGCCACCTACAGATTGCAAACTCAACGCATAACATACGCCGCCACTATCGGCATCTCAGGCTATGGGCTGGGCCTTTTGCTCTCGGTATGGTTCGACCTGCCTGCCGGTGTCACCATCGTGTGTGCTATGGCAGTCATCGGATTGGTGACGGCGGTACTGAAGCGGCCTAGCTAACCCGCTATAATCCGCGCGCCACCTTCTGGCACTTCAATAAATTGAGTTTTCGGGATGAAGTGCTAGGCGCACGGAGCGCAGCAACCGGAATGTACTATTGGGTACATGAGGATTGCGAGCACCGCGCAACAACGCAATTCGCCCGACAACTCAATTTATTGAAGTGCCCACATGACTGACAAATATGCCGTGATCGGCAACCCCATCTCTCACAGCAAGTCGCCGTTCATCCATGCGATGTTCGCGCAACAGACCAATCAAGACATCAGCTATGAAGCCATCGAAGCGCCGCTCGATGGATTTGCCGACACCATCGCGCGCTTGCGCACCGAGGGCTATAAAGGTTGCAACGTGACAGTGCCGTTCAAGTTCGAAGCATACAAATTGGCGACGCAACGCAGTGGTCGCGCCAACGACGCCAATGCAGTGAACACGATCATCTTCGAAGGCAACGAGATTCTGGGTGACAACACCGATGGCGTTGGGCTACTCGCCGATATTGAAAAGAACGTGCAATACAAGCTGTTCCTAAAAGATGCCCTCGTCCTCGGTGCAGGCGGTGCAGCAGCCGGAGTGATGTGGCCATTGTTTAACGCTGGTGTCGGCATCATCGTCGCCAACCGTACGCTTGAAAAAGCGCAGGCACTCGCTGCCGATTTCGAGGGGGCGGGCACGGTGTACGCGAAACGTTATGAAGATCTGGTAGGACGCAGTTTCGACATCGTCATCAACGCCACCTCCAGTGGCCTGTCAGATGAATTGCCGCCACTACCCGATGGCCTATTCAAACGCGGCGCACTCGCTTACGACATGATGTACGGCAAAGAGACGCCGTTCTTAAAGTTCGCACGTGCACAGGGCGCGACCGTCATCTCCGATGGATTGGGTATGTTGGTCGAGCAAGCGGCGACTTCGTTCGCCCTGTGGCGCAAGGTGCGCCCCGACACCAAGCCCGTGCTGGAAGCTATGCGCAAGCTATGAAGATGCCGCGCAGCCTGTTCTGGCGCATCGTATTCGGCCTGTTCGCACTGTTGGTTCTGTATCAACTGTGGCTATTCGCGCACATCGTGTGGTGGATCAAGTTCGACCCTGCGAGTAGCTCCTTCATGGAAGATCGTCTTGAGGTGATGCAGGACAAAAATCCGAATGCTGAGCTGAAACACAAATGGGTGGACTACAACAAGATCTCAAAGAATCTGAAGCGCGCACTCATCGTGTCCGAGGATGCGAAGTTCGTCGATCACGAAGGTTTCGATTGGGAAGGCATCCAAAAGGCCTACGAGAAGAATATGAAGAAGGGCAAGATCGTCGCGGGTGGCTCCACCATCAGCCAGCAACTTGCGAAGAATCTTTTCCTTTCGACCAAGCGTACGCCGTGGCGCAAAGGCGAAGAAGTGATCATCACGCTGATGCTGGAAGCAGTGATGGATAAGCAGCGTATCTTCGAGATCTATTTGAACGTCATCGAGTGGGGTAATGGCGTGTTCGGGGCAGAAGCGGCAGCACGCCATTATTTTGGCGTGAGCGCGGCGCAACTCTCACCCGAGCAAGCAGCTCGCCTCGCCGCCATGGTACCCAACCCGCGCTTCTACGACAGGAACCGCCAAGCGCCTGGTATGCTCAGAAAGACCTTCCTCATTCTGGACCGCATGCCCGATGCAGAGATTCCCTGACTCACAACCACACAAAAAAACAAGAACGGGATAGAGGTTCATCCTCTATCCCGTTCTTGTTTGCGTCCGCGCCTCTATGGAAGCGCTTTGATCCGCGCTTCTTACTTCTCGCCGCGCAAGATGATCTCTACTCGGCGGTTCGGTTGCAGACACGCTACTTGGGTGGCTCGATTCATCTTGCTATCGCACTTCACGATAGGTTTGGTGGAGCCCGCTCCGACCGTTTTGATCTTGTCTCCCGCAATACCTTTACCCACCAGATATTGCTTGATGGCTTCGGCACGTCGTTCTGACAGCTCTTGATTCTTCTTCTCGTTACCATCGCTGCGCAGACGGTCGGTGTGGCCGATCAACTCGACGGATTGGAGTTGCGTCCAGCCTTTGATACCTTCAGCCAATTTATCCAATTTTGCTTCCGCTCCATCGGTAAGGTTGTTTGTGCCAAACACGAAGGTGGCATCACCCGACAGAGAAAGTTTTTCTACGTTCTTTGCCACAGGAATAGCTGCAGCTGCTAAACAATTCGTCACGCTGACCTGCGCTTCATAGATCAGATTCTCGGCAGCACGAGCATACGATTCGCCGTGTGTCCAACCAGACTCCATCTTCTCGTGACCCGTCCACACCAAGTACACCTCAGCTTCGGCGAGCTTGCTTGAAACACAGCTCTTGGCATTGCCTTTCATCGCGGCGATCTTGTCCCACAAGTCTTGGCGCACCACTTCGGTTCCCGCCATGCTCCTCTGCGTCTCGTTACTGATGTTGGTTTCCTTGTTCTCCAAAGCCTCGATCAGTTTTTTGGCCTCTGCGGTCGAAGCCAAGATCAATCCCGTGGTGTCTTTCTGGTGATATTCACTCAGCGCCATATCGAGCCACGTGCGCGCCTTGGCGAGGTAGTAGTTGTCAGAGCCAACTTCGCCAAACGCCAATTTGTCGGCACGTTTTTGCAAGGCTTCGATGGCCTGCAAATCTTGTGGCGACATCTCATCGGCGGCTTGCGCCGTAGAGACACATCCCCAAAGAGCGATGGTCAGAAGTGAAAGAGTGAACTTGTTCATGATGGATACCTCACTGAGTAATTACTTCACACACACACGGAAATTCAAATTGAAACTCGGGCTAGGCGCAACTGGACTGCCAACGAATGCACCCTTAGGGTTGATACGGATGTTAGTCACCAAGGGGTCACATCCATCTGCTCCTGGCACGGGGACGTAGCCCCAAGCCGGTACAGGTGCGCCGCCGAAAAAGTCGAGGTCGTCTGCCGCGCTCGCCAACGAGGTGTAGGTATAGGTCAGTCCGCTCGTGGTCGCACCTTGCGTGAACAACACAGGCCCCAAGCCTGCTCCGCCAATGTCATTAACGAACATGGCCACATTGGCAGGAAGCGGATCGGTGATCGCCAAAGTATCGGTATCTACTGGACCGGTACCTGAGTTGAACACAGTCAAGGTATAGCCAGCGATGGCTCCCGGAATGAACTTGGCATAGATCGGTGTAGGCAAAGCGGCTGGATTGTTCACCCCGTTCACAGGATCGGAATATATCTCTACCGTCTTCAAGAACATCAACGATGGTGTCGGATTCACCACCGAGATCAACGCTTGGTTGTTCACGTTACCGTTGAACGAGATGGTGGCGCTGGTGTATTCATAACGTGCGCTGTTGTAGTAGCTCACGTTCGGCATCGCACTCCCCACTGTCGCATTGAACGTGATGGTCGCTGTCGCCCCTGCTGGCAACGCATATGCACCGAAGTCCCACAGCACTTGTTGTTGGTTCAGATTGCTTGCGTAGGGCGGGATCGTCGGAGCGATCGAGGTGGTGATGGTTGGCGCAGGCAACCCTCCCGTATAGATCGAAGACGCGGCAACATAAGAGAGTCGCTTGGTCGCATCCACCACCGTCCCGCTATACGGTAAGAAGTCATATATCTTCAACGAAGTCGTCGGTGCTGTGCCTGTATTGACGATGGTGATGGTGTAGCTCGCCGTTCCACCTGGGTTGACACTAGGTGTGCTTGTCGTCTTGCTCACATTCAAGATGGCCACGTTCTGCACGCTCGTCGTCACCGTGCTCGTCACGCCGACACCAGGAGCTGCACAGGTATTGGCTGCAACAGTTGTGATGATGGCGCAGTTAGTGACGACTCCACCCGCTATCGCATTCGTTTGCACATCGATGAACAAGGTGCCCGATGTGCTCGCAGGCAAAGCAACGGCAGTCATCGCCACCACACTGCTAGGTGCGATAGTGGTCAGTGCGACATCCGCAGCACGCGCTGCGCCTGCCAAAGCCGCATTCACTGATAACACGGGCGCGCTCGGCCTGACTTCAGGCCCGCTGCCCACATATAAATTACCCGCTGCTGTCGTCGAGGCTGGCAAAGTATCTTTGATGGTCACCGTCTGTGGTGTCGCCAACAAATTGCTGTAGGCAAGTTTGTAACGCAACTTCGCATTCGGTGGGATAGGCGCACCCGCGGTGTATGGCTGGCAAGTCGTCAATGTCGCGTCGTACACACAGTCGATGGTCTTAGCCATGGTCAGTGTATTGAACGGGACCAGGACAGGAGCCTGGCTATTCGCCATCGCACTGGGGAATACCCCACCTGTGTAATTGGCGGAGACATCGTTGTAGTAGGTCGCACCCGGTGCGGCTACACCTTTCGGCACCAGAGTCCCCACAGTGGCCGTGAATGTCAGCTTCAAATTCTGACCCGCAGGAATCACGACACCCGGAGTAAAAGTCCAAGTCACTGTTTCTTTATTGGTGGTCGCAGGTGCGGCTGGCGGTGTTACCACAGCTCCATAAACTGGCGTGATGGTCGCACCATTCAAGGTAATGGCACCCGTTGCGGTATAGGTGAAACGACTAGTCGTGCCGGGTGCCACAGCAGGTGCGCCCGGCAATATATCCGCCAATGAATTCAAGGTCGCGTCAGCCGACCCCGTATTGGTGACGGTAATGGTGTAAGACGCAACCCCGCCCTGTGCCACCGTAGAAGAAGTGGCAGGCGTTACTGCCTTGCTCAATGACAGATTCGCCCCTGCTGCCTGAGCCGTAGCCAGACTCGTTACACCTATTGGGTCTTGCGTGCTAACCATCTTGCCCGTGTTGGTCACACCCGATCCTGCAGTCGCATTCGTTTGCAGATCGAAAGTGATCGTCCCCGTTGCGCCAGAAGCCAACGTTCCCGCCGTCAACAGTGTGGTCGCGGCTGGATTGGCAACTGCCACAGGTGCAGCCGTCGGCACGCCATTGACGATGAGATTGCTGATGGGGTTAGGGGCCAGCACGATCTGCGTCGGCAAGATATCGGTGATGCTGATACCCGCCATCGGCAATGGCGACAAGTTCTTGTATGCGATCTTGTAACCCAACTTCGCACTCAATGGGATAGGCGTGCCATCCACATATGAACCGGGAGTACACACCAGACCGACATAGACGCAGTCGATGGTCTTTGTGATTTGAGAGATCACTGGCACGGTCACGGGCGCGATGTTCTGCACCGAGGTATTGGTGGTCAGTCCACCTGTGTAGTTCACGCGCACATCGTTGTAATACGTCACCCCTGTCGGTACTGCACCGTAGGTCGCCACAAAAGTGATGGTGAGTGAGCCACCGACAGGAATCGTGGTGAGCGCAGGCATCGTCCAAGTGACTTGTTGCTGCGTGCCAGCAACGGCAACCGCAGGTAGCAAAGTAGGCACGACAGCCAAAGGTGTCACACCATTCATCACCGAGGTGGTCGAGGTATAGCTGACTGTGCCTAACGAACCAGTTGGTGTCGTCGGCAAAGAATCCACCACACTGGTGACCGGCACAGGTGTGACGCCTGTATTAGTCACGGTGATGGCGTAAGTCACCGGCGTGTTTGGCGCGATGGATGCTGTGACAGGAGTGACGACTGCTTTGCTCACACTTAGGGTGTTGTAGGGGATGGTCACAGGGGCGACCAGACCTGTGGTGGTCGTGCCACCCGTGTAGTTCAACGTCGCGGTATTGCGATATGTATTTCCGGGCAACACTGTCGCGCTGTAGGTCGCGGTGAACGTCAGTGTCATGGTCGCACCCGCATTGAGCGTTCGTGCTGCTGCGACACCTGCCAGTGTCCAAGTATTGATCTGCCCGACAGTTGCTGTTGCAGGCGTCTGCACCAAAGTGGGCGCTGCCGCAGCAAGTCCATTGATAGTCACCGCAGTTGTTGCTAAGCAAGTCGGCGCAGTCGTGCCGCACTGGATGGTGCGCCCTGCCACGCTTGGTAACGGCTTGGGCAAGGTATCCACCACGCTGGTCAGCACCACAGCAGCGGCTGTAGGGTTGGTCACCGTGATGGTGTAGATGACGTTACCACCGGGTGCGACGCTGGTGATATTCGATGTCTTAGTGATATTCAATGTTGCGACCGTTGCACTCACTGGCAAAGAAGCCACCGCCGCACCGCCCGCCGCTAACCTCTCTACACTCTGAATAGATGAATTGTTGGTGACTACCACGGTCGCCGCCGCAGTGAACTGCACATCCATGTACAACGTGCCCGATGCGCCACCCGCTAGCACTGTTGGCGTGAACGTCTTCGCACCAGCCCCAGTGGCGGTCAATGCTGCATCAACACCGCGTGGCGCACCCGCCACTGCTGGGTTGACGGAGAGGACTGGCGTACTCGGCCGTATGTCGGGGCCGCTGGCTACATAAAGATTACCCGCCGCAGTCGCCTGCGCAGGCAGGGTATCGGTCAGGGTGACCGTTTGTGGGCTGGCCGTTGGATTGGTATAAACCAGTTTGTAACGCACCATCGGATTGACGGGAAGATTACTTCCCGCCACATAAGAGCCTGGCGTACATATGCCGCCAACAAACACGCAGTCGATAGATTTCGTCAGTTGCAAATTCGGAATGGTCAGAGTGACGGGAGCCGTCAATCCGGTGGTTTTCGTCATTGCCAGCGCGGGAGTTGTCACACAATTTGCCGAACAGTTAATCGTGGCAGTATTGTTATACGCCATGCCATAAGCCATGAGATTGGTCGCCAACGGACTACCAGCTGTGGCAGTGAAGGTGACGATCAACTGCCCGCCGGCCGGAATGGTCGTACCTGTGGGGAATGTCCACGTGACCGTCTCATTGTTAACAGTGGCGGGTGTGACTGGGGGCGTGACCGTGGTCACGACACCCGAGAGTGGTGCGCCATTGATGGTGATACTACTGGTCGTCACATAGTTGAAGCGACTTGGCACTTGGTTCGCCACCACAGCCGTCGCAGCACCAGGCAATAGATCGACCAGTGTCGTCAGGCTCGCTGGCGAACTACCAATGTTGGACACATTGACTGTGTAAGTCACTGTGCCGCCCTTGGCTGGGGTAGCAGGTGATGCGTTCTTGCTGATAATGAGATTGGCAGCGGCAGACGTCACAACATTGGATGGCGCAATGGAAGTGATCCCAGCTGGTATCTCGGTGCTAACTGCTTTCGAGGTGTTAGCAATGACGGCACCTGCCGTCAATAATGGATATTGAACATCGAATTCGATGATGCCTGCTCCGCCACCAGCAATGACAGGGATGACGGGATAGCTAAAAGTTGTCCCACCTACTCCGAATCCACATGCCGCATTGGCTGGACTCACAGGTGCGCCAATCGAAGGATTAGCACTCACTTGGGTGACGTTGGCGAATGGAACGATGGGGGTGGTAGGCAATTGATCACAGATGTGAACATTATGTTGCGTACCGTTGTTGGTGTTGATGTAGGAAATGCGGTAACGCACCTTAGGCCCTAAGGTCGCTGGCGTACCTGTTGCAGGCAAATTAGCGCCGTTGTTCGGCACACAGGTCCCTGATGGGTCGTATACACAAACGACCTCCTTCAGCACGAACAAGGTGGAGACGTTGCTGGCAACGCTCATCACCGCGTAGGCCCATGGGTTGTCTTTACCCGTGCCCGGTCCATTATCGGCACTGGCATCCCCCCCAAACACTTCTGAGTTATTCACCAAGCCAGATGCTGGGGGATCACTCAATAATTTCAAGCTGATCTTCACATAACTGTTGGTGCCAACAGTCAAGCGCCCAGCAGACCAACGAACAGCGTTGGCGCTTGACGGTAGTGGAAAGCTGACTCCCGCCGAAGTCGGTATCGCGGTAACGTTAGGCGTTCCTATCGCGAGTGCTGGGCCTGTTGAATTCGTTCCCACCATCGATCCTGGGTAACTGACTCGTTTCCACGGACCTACATTCCCGGTGTAATCCAATTGATACCCGGAATCGGGGCCAGCCACGGGTGAGCCCGCATTGAAGGGAGCAGGCCCCTTCCCAGTTGTTACATAACCTAGGTTGCCTGCTTGGGGGGCAGGTAAGGCCAAGGCTGTCGCTGGGAGCGTGCCGAAGGCATTGGTCATCGCGGCATCCCACAGATTATGTGTCGATGCAGTCAATGGCAGGCCGCCCATCAAGGTGATCAATCCAGCTCCCGCAGTTGGCGTGACGTTGTAACCATTGCCTGTTGGGGCGCGCCATTGGCGTACACGACCATCGGTGCTGGGGTCGTAAAACACAGCGGTCCGTGGATCGGTCGAAAAGAAGATTCCTGTATCCGCGACAAGTTCGGTCATCCTTCCGGCGCAGTTCGCCAGCGTTTTCAGCGCTGCCGTACAAGCGCTGACCGTATAAGGATCGCTGGTCCAACTGGGATTGAAGGCGGTTGCCGTTACTCCCCGACTGCCCCAACCATCTGGCATGGTGGCGGGTGCTGGCGGTGTCGTTTGATAGAAGCCGCCCAATCCATCGGGCTGTACGAATTGTGCATTCACCACTTCGACATCAGCTGGGAGGTAGTCGGTAATGTAGCCACCTGCACCTACGGTCGCGCCGTTAGCAATCGGCGTGAACTGGATGATGTAACTGACGGTATCCCCTGCTTTGAATCCCAACGTCGCGCCGGGCACCCCATTAGCCACATCCAACACACGTTGCTTGATCAATGCGACGGTCTCTGGCGCGAAATACTTTGTA
>PNNY01000054.1 GCA_013824485.1 Sideroxydans sp. | reverse complement strand
TCGAGCCAGTTTTTTTGCAACATCAAATTGGCAATCTATTTTTCTCCCCTTCGATGATTTCCTCCCGCATCGAACAGACAAGCGTCTCGACATTAGACGATTGAGGAGGATAGGTATCGTCGCCATCGGCAAGAAGATGACAGTGGAAATTTGCTTCAGTCAGGTCTTGCTACGCTGATCGCTGATTGGATCTCGACGCAGGCAACACGTCCGCGAAAACTCGTAATCAGGCAAGTCGCGCAGCGGATTCTTGCAAAGCGGACAAGTTGGCTCTGTGACGAATGAGTTATTGGGATAACGCAACAGCGGCAACACGGTGTAGAAGCTATGAGTTCTGCTCGCCTGTTTTTTTCGTCGAATTACGGATGATCTTCTCAAAACTTACCGTCGATACTTGGCTGACATCCAAATACTCATGTGTCACATCACGTTCGCGAATCACATTATTGCTCTTGCACCAATTCTGCCAAGCCTTGTCCGCCGCTTTTGAAGTGCCGGGCAAGCCATGCACACGGTAGCGACTTCCACTTTGCGTAGTCAGCACCATGGATTCCTTATCAAAACTCTTGATCGGACTGCTGGCACGTCCCACATCTTGCGACACTTCATGCCCACACAGATGGCGAGACACTTCGCCAGTTTTCGATTCGACTTCTACTACTTTCCAGCGGCGTATCGTCAAATGATACGCACCATAGATTCCAGTTGTTGACACTACTATCTCTCCTTAACCCATCTGATTTAACGCATCTTCTCCACTGCTTCATCCACTCTATCTACGGCAATGATGGTCATTCCATCTATCTTGTGTTTTGGCGCATTGGCTTTGGGGATGATAGCGTGAGTGAAGCCCAATTTAGCGGCTTCTTTCAGACGTTCCTGTCCGCGTTGCACGGGACGCACCTCACCCGCCAGCCCCACTTCGCCGAATACCACCATCTTTTCTGGCAAGGGTTTGCTACGCAGTGACGACACGATGGCGAGCAACACAGCCAAGTCAGCGCCTGGCTCGGTGATCTTCACTCCGCCTACCGCATTGATAAACACATCCTGATCGAAGCAAGCGATGCCTGCGTGGCGGTGCAACACGGCCAGCAACATAGCCAAGCGGTTCTGCTCCAAGCCCAATGACAGGCGGCGCGGTGTAGGTGCATGTGATGCATCTAGCAACGCTTGTATCTCAACCAAAAGCGGGCGCGTGCCTTCCTGCGTGACCATGACGCAAGAACCCGCGACCTGCGTTCCATGTTGCGACAGAAACAGCGCGGACGGGTTGCTCACTTCGCGCAAGCCCTTCTCGGTCATAGCGAACACGCCCAATTCATTCACCGCGCCGAAACGGTTCTTGAACGCGCGGATGAGACGGAAACTGGAATGGGTGTCACCCTCGAAATACAGCACGGTATCGACGATGTGCTCCAGCACACGCGGCCCAGCCAACGCACCTTCTTTGGTGACATGGCCAACGAGGATGATGGTGACGCCATTGCTCTTCGCCATCCGTGTCAGTTGCGCCGCACATTCGCGCACTTGTGCCACCGAGCCTGGTGCGGACGTGAGTTGCTCGGAATAAACGGTCTGGATGGAGTCGATGACCACCACATCTGGCTTCTCATTGGCGATGGTCGCTTGGATCTTTTCGAGTTGAATCTCGGGCAACAGATTGACCGAGCGCGCATCCAACGAAAGACGCTTGGCACGCAAGGCGATCTGCTGCGCCGACTCTTCGCCGCTGACGTAGAGGACTTTTTGCGATTGCGAAAGGTGCGCCAAGGCTTGCAACAGCAGCGTAGATTTACCGATGCCGGGGTCACCGCCGATGAGTACCACGCCGCCTTCCACCAAGCCACCACCCAACACGCGGTCGAACTCAGCGATGCCCGTTGGCGTGCGCGACACTTCGCTGGCTTCCACCTCGGCCAGTTGCTGCAACTTGCCGGATGCGGCCAAGGCACTGAATCGGTTCTTGCCTGCCGCTGGCATCGCCTCGGCGACAGATTCCACCAGCGTGTTCCATGCATCACAGTGCGGACACTGGCCCTGCCACTTGGGAGATTGCCCGCCGCACTCGGTACAGGAATAGATCGTTTTTGCTTTTGCCATGACTGCCTCAAATTGTTAGGCTGTAAGGATAACTCGAATGACATCAATTTACGGGGGCTTCTATAAATTCAAAGTTCTAAGCAAGACAAGGCGCGAACAAAAAATTGCGACGCGGCATATATGAAATATGTAAGGAGCAATTTTTTGTGAGCAACGCAGTATTGCGACGAAATTTGGATTTAGAGAAGTCCCCGTTAGAATAGCGACCATGCTAAGACTAACTGAAATCAAGCTTCCGCTCGACCACCCGCAACACGCCATCCACGACGCGATCATCAAACGCCTAGGCATCCGCGTGGATGAATTGAAGGGCTTCACCCTCTTCCGTCGCGGCTACGATGCGCGCAAACCATCGGCCATCATGTTCATCTACACGCTGGATGTGGAAGTGGCGAACGAAGCCAAAGTGTTGCTTCGTTTCAAGAACGACCTGCATGTAAAGGTCGCACCTGACATCAGCTACCACCCCGTTGCTCAAGCACCCAAAGGATTGACGGAACGCCCTGTCGTCATCGGTACTGGGCCGTGCGGACTGTTCGCCGGATTGATACTGGCACAGATGGGCTTCCGCCCCATCATCTTGGAGCGCGGTAAAGAAGTACGCGAACGCACCAAAGACACGTGGGGCTTGTGGCGCAAGCATGAGTTGAACCCGGAATCGAACGTACAGTTCGGCGAAGGCGGTGCTGGTACGTTCTCTGACGGCAAGTTGTACAGCCAAGTAAAAGACCCCAAGCATTACAGCCGCAAAGTGTTGAAAGAATTCATCCTTGCTGGCGCGCCCCCCGAGATCGAATACGTGAGCAAACCGCACATCGGTACCTTCCGCTTGGTCGGCATGGTGGAAGTGATGCGCGCGAAGATCATAGAGTTGGGCGGCGAGGTACGTTTCCAAAGTCGCGTGAGTGACATCGAGATCGACGATGGGCAAGTACGCGGCGTGACCTTGGCGAACGGCGACCAAATCGCCACACGACATGTGGTGCTGGCCGTCGGGCACAGCGCGCGTGACACGGTTGAGATGTTGCACCAGCGCGGTGTGTACATGGAGGCCAAGCCCTTCTCCATCGGCTTCCGTATCGAACATCCGCAATCGCTCATCGACGCGGCACGCTTCGGCAAGAGCGCTGGCAACCCACTCCTAGGCGCGGCGGATTACAAACTCGTGCATCACGCCAGCAACGGACGCTCTGTGTATAGCTTCTGCATGTGCCCCGGCGGCACGGTGGTCGCAGCGACTTCCGAAGAAGGTCGCGTAGTCACCAACGGCATGAGCCAATATTCACGCAACGAACGCAACGCCAATAGCGGCATCGTGGTGGGCATCACGCCTGCCGACTATCCCGACGGCCCACTGGCAGGGATCGAATTCCAGCGTCAGTGGGAAAGTCGTGCATATGTGTTGGGCGGCAGCAACTACAACGCCCCCGCGCAGTTGGTCGGTGATTTCATCGCACAGCGTCCTTCTACCAAGCTAGGCGAAGTCCTGCCCTCCTACACACCGGGCGTGACACTGGGCGATCTCTCTACGGCATTGCCTGACTATGTGATCGACGCCGTGCGCGAGGCATTGCCCGCGTTCGAGAAGAGCATCAAAGGATTCTCCATGCACGATGCCATCCTCACCGGCGTAGAGACGCGCACTTCCTCCCCCGTCAGCATCAAACGTGACGATAGCTATCAGAGCCTGAACACCAAGGGTTTATATCCAGCAGGGGAAGGAGCGGGTTACGCGGGTGGCATCATGTCAGCCGCCATCGACGGCATCGAGGTGGCCGAAGCGGTGGCACTGAGTATGGTGCGTCAGCCAACAAATAATTAGTTATGATGCCAACGATATAGTGCAGAAAAACATGCGTAGATTCTTCGACTACTTAGTTCCATTTTTATTTGGTTATCAATAGAAAGACGAATCATGCAAGGCACGATAGTTAGCAGTGAATCCGAATTCAAACTACTCCGGCTCATCCTTCTCGACTCCTACTCTCCTGGTGGCGAGGCGATTATCGACTTGTCTGATGGAGCGATCCTGACTGGTGACAACGGTGCTGGAAAAACATCCCTGCTAAGTCTTATACCGATCTTCTACGGTGAAAATCCAAGTCAATGCACATCAGGCTCTAGCAGCTTTGCCGACTTCTATCTTCCTCATTCCACTTCTTACGTCATTTTCGAGTATCAGCGCCGCAATGTGACCTGCATGTCCATTCTCTACAGTGTTGGCGAGGCTGCATTCAACTACCGTTTCATTCGTAGCTCATACGACCTCTCGCTATTCACAGAAAGCGGTGACGGTGCAAATCTCATTTCGGCGCGAGATTTGAAAGTGAGGCTAAAAACTCTGGGAGTCCCACACTCCCCCGTGTTGGTGCTCAGTGAGTATCGCAACATTATTCAAGGGCGTGTATCTGGCGGTAAGAGTTCTGCCGAGAACCGCGCACTGGTGGCGGAATATTCCTTCACGGCAAGCGGCAGCAAGTTGGTGCATATCGAAAAGATCGTGAGAGGAATGTTTACCCGCAAAGCGAACTTCGACGAGTTCCTGAAGGTCATCGTGGACTATATCTCCGATGACGGTAACACACCTATCAGCATCACCGGTGACCGTGAGCAGTATGCCGAGTGGCCAGCGCAGTTTGCAGCCTATAACGAGGTCATGCAGCACGCCGACCTGATGAAGGAGGTTGACGGAATCGATGCCCAGCTGAACGCCAACGGACACGAATTAAGAGCCTTGCACTCAAAGCTGCTGGCACTCGGGCAGCATTTTGCAAACCAGCAACTTCTTCTAAAAGAAAATCAGACGAAGTTAACCGAAGTGCGCGAGCAAGAACAATTGAAATTCAACGCTTCTTTACAGAAATTACAAGAGAGCGAATCAAAAGCGGATGCCGATGCAAACGAGGCGGAAAGACGTGTTGATGCCATCGACCGCAAGGCGAAGCAATACGAAGACGATGCCATCGTTCAAATGGCTGAGTTGGTTGCCAGTATTCCTCAGCTGCGAATCAAGCTTGAATCGTTCAACACTCGGAAAGATGCCTTGCTGGGTGAATCCTCCAAGATCGAGCAGAAATACCAGTCAATGGCCATTACCGTTCAGAACGAGCATCTGGCCAGCATCCAGCAGCTCAACGCGTCGATGGATCAGATACGCGACCGGTTCGAGCCTCAGTTCTTCGAGAATAATACTGAGCGCTTGAAGGCCGAGCGCGTTATACAGGCGGCTGCCGACAGCGAACTCGATGCTCTTCGCATCGAGCGCGACCAGTTTATTGGTCAGGAAGCACACTGGAAAAGCATTGTCAATAATCCGCCCGCCGCCCCTGCTGCAGTCGAAGCACTGGAAACGAAGCGTATCGCCATGGATAGTCTGCGCGAAGAGATGCGCGTTGTTCAAGCTGGCCGCCGCGCGCTGGAAGATAAGAAGGGACAGACTGGGCGCGCATATACCGAGCAAGAGGGAATGCTCAATGGGCTACACCGACGTACTGAAGATATAGAGGCCAAGCACCAACGATTGCTGACACACCTCAATCCAGACAAAGACTCGCTGCTGCATTTCTTGCGCACAAACAAACCCGATTGGCCTGCCGATATCGCCAAGGTAATTCGCGAGGATGTCCTGACCATGAATGGGTTGTCCCCATCCATCGAGGATAGTGTCGGTTCACTCTATGGGGTGTCACTCGAATTGTCGCGTCTTGACAGCACACTCTGCGCTGATGAAAAGGCGCTTCAAGTTCAGATCGCGTCGTTCCTAGACGAACAGGAAATATTGCACACGGGGATCGTTGAGGCGGAGCAACTTCTGGAGCAATGCAATAAGCACAGAGTTGCGGCTGATACCGCACTGAGTTTGCATGATGCTGAAACGGCCAAGCTCCTCGCCCGCGAGGCAACCTTGAAGACCGAGGAGGTTGCAGCGAAACAAACTGTCGAGACCTCGAAGAAGAAATCCAAACAGGATGCCGAGCTGAACCTGAATGCAGTACGTGGAAGCCTTGTTGCGTGTAACCAGAAAATCGAGGATACCAATGCCTCGCTCGCCGCCGCTCGGAAAGAGTGCGCAAAGAAGCATACTGGTATCGAGAACTCTCTTAAACAACAACAGGCCGATGCCATCGGTGCGGTTCAAAATACCATCAAGCGAGCGGGCGAAGCAAAGGATCAGCATCTAGCCAGACTCGCAGAAGAGAAGCTAAAAGCGCTTTCCGAAAAAGGGGTTGATACTGCCATGCTGAACGGTATCGATTCGGAAATTGAGGAGCAGGGCAAACAGATTCGCGTTGCTGAAAAGTGGGTTGAGAAGGTGAATGCATGGCGTTTCTGGCACGAGAACGAATTAATCAAACGTGGCGAATGGGATGAAAAAGCCAAGATATGCCGCAGCCATCACCTTACGTTAAAGAACCGTAAGGAAGAGCTTTCCCGCCAGTGGGCTACGCGGCAAACTGAAATTCAGAAAAAACTTACTGATCTGGAAACAACACTATCCGAGCTCAATCAAAATCAAGGGCTCATCGAGAACAAGGTAGCGCAAATGTCGGACTACCCTGCAGATCGAGAAATTATAAAGCAACCATTCGACGCATCATGGACGGTTGGCCACTTGTTCAGCCAATCTATTAGCCTTTTCACCAATCGCAAAAATTTACACGGCGAGCTGGTAACCCGAATCCGTAAGATCAAGTCTTCCTTTAGTGGCGTGTACGGCTCTCCAACTGAGCAGTATTTTAGTACGACGCGCTCCTCCGTCGATGCGGACGACAGTAACCCAGCAGCATGGGTCAAGCCCCTGCACGATTGGTACGCGCGCGAGCATGAATCACGCCGCCACATCTTAATGATGCAGGCACGTTCCTACGGCAGCCTCATATCTGAATTTCACAATAAGCTGCTTCAATTTCACAAAGAAGTCGGTAGTTTCAACAATGACATCCAGAAGGCGCTTAACCAAATCAACGTGTTCAGGTGTATCTCAAGTATCACCATCCACTTTGACTCCGCACTAGAAAAACTGAAATACTGGAATAACGTTAAGGAATTCAACGCCATTCACCAAGCTTGGTCATCCTCTAGCCGAGAGATGCCACCAGCCGAGTTCGCGGAAGGCCTTAAGCGGCTGGTCAGCCACTGGGAGGTCCGTGAAGGTATCCGCGCCGAGCGCCGCAATTTAATTAACATCCGTGGCGATGTGGTTGAGAACGGCAACCCCAAGTCATTCCACACGACGGCAGACCTCGAAAAGCTATCTTCCAACGGCTTGTCTTACCTAATCCTTTGCACCATCTTTGTTGCATTTATCCGCAAGATTCGCGGTGATGCCAATGTACAAATCACATGGGCGGTAGACGAATTGCTCGATTTGGATTTGCGCAACATTCACGACTTGCTAGATATGTTGAAGCAGAATGGCATACGTCTTTTCTCAGCTTGCCCTGAAGCCAACTTGGACATTCTTGTTCAATTCGCTAAATTGTATCGGGTGCAACGAATTGCTAATCACCCCGAAATCGTTGAATTTGTCCTAGACATGGGAGGAGATAATGTTTGAGCGCGTGATCTTCCAATTACTTGAAGGTGCATTCATCTGCCGCGTATCGCATCCTGACACGTTTGATTTTCTGTGTGACGAAAACAATCTCCGGTCAGTCGAAGATTTTTTCTCCCAAATTGGACGTCGTGTTGCAAAAACATCGAAGCAATCTGGTTTCTATCTAGTCTTTGCCGCCTATGGTGAGCAAGAGCGCTCCGCAATCCGCTCGAACTACACAGAGATCAAGAACAATCTAATTCCAGTCATCTCGTTCTTCAATCTGGTGATTCGCACGACGGGGCAAGAAGATATATTGATGTACGGCACAGCCATTGAGGCTGACACCCTGATTGGCAAGATTGACCAAGACATCTCATTGCGCAATGAGCTGCAATCGCTTGGTTCACGGTTTAAGGCATCTTCATCAGACACCACTCAACGTAAATTGCTTGAAAATATATTCAAACGACTAGTCAATGATGGCTATCTGAAGTTAGCCAACCCAGAACGAGCAATCTATCAGGTGACTTCCAAAATAGAGTATCTACTCGATGTCATTAAGTTCATCCATGAAACAGATGAAACATTGAAAGTTGGTGACGAGCAACCCGAAGGTGAAACCAGTAGCCTAATATGAGCAAACCCCTGCACGACTTGCTATCTAATGCGCTGAATGCGATTGCCGCACATCGAGAGCTGATCCACGCGGTGTACAGCAAGGGGCGCTATATAAAGAACGGCTCAAAAACAGACCGTGATGCCTACGTGCTGCACCAAAACCGTATTCTGGTTTCGGATGGTCGGGACACATACCGTCTTTCGAGCTTCATGACAAAGCTATTCGATGAGGTGACACAAATACAGCGCTTGTTTGAATTACTGGGTGACAATGCTGGCGCGCAGATCAACCGCATTTCGCAGTTGCTAGATGAGTACTCCAGTGCTTTTTTTGCAGGCCGTATTGAAGATGCGGATCATGTGTCTGCACAGTTTCATGACGCATGTGCAGACTTGTCAGACACCTTCAGTTCTGGCATTTCAAAGTTGCTCAATCAGGCTGAGACAAATTTTGCCGTGGTCAGCTCTATTGAGGCTAAGAGTCGGCAGAATGCCCACTACCTTCGACAAGCTGGACGTTTTAGCGATGCTCTCGAATCACTTGATCGGTTTGGTATTGAACAACAGCTTGGCGCTGGGTATTGCGACTTCGAGCCGCTGGCCATCTCCTACCGCTCACTCATCTCAGAGCGCAAGGCAGAGTGGCATACCGAGATTGCCCGTCTCCTACATTTTTTCGAGACTTACCTATACCGACTGCGCGCTATTGCACCTGATGTAAAGCGTTTCCGGCAATTTGCCAATTTTCTTCAACAAAACTCAGGGTACGAACTACCTGATCTGGAAGAGACGCATCATCATCCGCTATGGATGATGCGGGATGCTGGAATCAGACCTATAGCCTATTCAGACCTTAGAGATGGCACAACCCATGAATACCTGCGTGAGATCGCCTCTCAGCTTCCTAGCCCCGCAGAGATTACAGTCAGGGAACGAGTCCCAGGACGCATAGAACGGAGTGTTAACAAACCTACCGAAACGCTCAAGCTGCAACCTCACCATGTCGCACTGAGCAGGTTCGCTAAAGATGCTTCTCTGTCATTAACCCCTTTATCTGCATTAAGTTGGAAGCGCCAGCACTTTCCCGATATCGGCGTGCCAGATGAAATATGGCTGCTGCTGGTCATCCATTCAAAAAATAGTCACCGTGCGGAATTTTCAAAACTGCAGTACCACCGTATCGAGAGACGCGGTGTTTCACGTATTTCAAGGAACCTGTTCGTTCGGGATGTGATGGTTCATGGAAGCTAGGCTAATCAAGATATTGTTACGCTGCGTCCAATCCGACAATGAGCGGTTTGATATCAATGCGTCACTCGACGCCTTCATAAGAGATTTCGGGTCACAAGTCGGGGTGCAGAAAGGTAAATCGATCTACATATCCTCCTCCCAGAAAGATGTAATTCGAGATTTGCTTCTCAGCGAAGGCGTTAACGCAGACATGTCTCCTGACGCTTGGGAAAATCTCACTCGCGCTGAAGCACTGAACGTGGGACATAACGAGAAGCTTGCTCAAGAGCCAGTCAAACGCCGCCGCGTCGCCATCAAAACTCTTCGTCCTTCGCTACCGCTTTTCCTGAATGGGCAGCCACTACCCTTGCCAGTGCGTTGTCATGTTGAAGTGGATTACTCCGAACTGGGTGATATGGCACAGCACGATTGGATCGTTGTAGTCGAGAACTGGGAATGCTTCAATGATATTCATATGGCAGCAAGTAACCTCGCTTTCCCCGGCCAGAATCCCCTAATAGTGTGGCGTGGAGACAAGGACAGTGTGAGGTGTGATTGCATGATGGCGATGTTGTGCAACCTGAAACAGCCAGTGGCAGCCTTCGTGGATTACGATCCAAGCGGCATGGTGATTGCTCGTTCCCTGCCCCGCCTAGAAATGATTGTCACACCACCACTAGATGAACTTAAGCGGATGATGCAGAGTGGATTGATTAAAAGATATATGGATCAAATTGCGGGGTGTAAATCCATACTTGAACGGTTGGATGTTTCATGCCTCGTCCCCGTATGGAATGTTATTCATTTATCAGGCCGTGCATTACCTCAAGAAAGATTTTTACGACTCAAACAGGCCTAATGTAGTGTCTTGCTCGTTGAAACTGTCGCCGCTTCGATGAACACCGCTTCGGCATCGACTGAGTCGAACACATAACGTTCGTTACAGAATTCGCAGTGCACCTCGAT
This sequence comes from Sideroxydans sp., assembly GCA_013824485.1. Lineage (GTDB taxonomy): Bacteria > Pseudomonadota > Gammaproteobacteria > Burkholderiales > Gallionellaceae > Sideroxyarcus. The sequence continues at coordinate 1,514 of PNNY01000054.1, read as the reverse complement.
CTCGCCGCGCTCAGCGAGAATGGAACCCACCTCTTCACGTCCCAACATCTGCAACATGCGGCCTACGTTCTCACGTGAACACGCACACTGGAACACAATGGTTTGGGCGTCGAACAATCGGATGTCTTCTTCGTGGTAGAGGCGATGGATCAGTTCATCGGCAGGAAGTTGCAGTAGCTCTTCAGGTTTGAGTGTGTCAGCCAGCTGGCCTGCTCTGCCCCAAGCATCGGCATCGTGTGATTCGTCCTTCTCGGGAAGCTTCTGCAGCAACATGCCCGCCGCCACTTTGTCATCCGCCGCCAGCCACAAGCGCGTCTCCAATTGCTCGGAACGTGTCATGTAGTTTTGCAATATCTCGGCGATGGTATCGCCTTCGAGGGCGACGATGCCTTGGTAGGCTTGATTACCATCTTTCGGATCGAGAGTGATGACGAAACGGCCATCGCCCACTAGGTCTTGCAAGGTGCCTTGCGATAAGTCGCCTTCCCACTTGGCCGTTGCACGCACTTCAAGGTCGCCCGTGCATTCCACCACCAGCAATTTGACCGCACCTTTGCCGTGTATCTGCAAAACCATTGAGCCTTGCAGCTTGAGCGTAGCTGAAAGGAGAACAGCAGCGGCGCACAGCTCACCCATCAGGTTCTTCAACACAGGTGGATAATCGTGGCGCTCGATGACGGACTGCCAGACGCTATCAAGACGCACGATCTCGCCGCGTATCGGCAGGTGTTCGAATAGGAAGAGATGCAGGGTGTCAGTTGGATTTTTCATAGGGTGCGATGATAGCACGCAGCCCAATGACTACCGACGTTCAGGGCACATCTGCTGGATGCGTTCTGGTGTCGCGGGATGGCTGGAGAGGTAATCCATAGCCTCATCCTGAGGAGATTTCATCTTCTGGTTGAGTGAACGATGAGCGGCTTCGAGCTTCTCTAATGCCGTTGCCAACAGACACGGCGATAGGCCGTTGAGCTTCAAGGTGCGCTCGGCATATTCGTCTGATTCGCGTTCCATGTCGCGTGAGTAAGTTGCTTGCAGGATGACGGCGGGCACGGTCGCTAACAAGCTGCTGACATCGCCCATATACCATGTCATCACCAAACCGACCGCAGAGCTCTGCAACACCATACGCATGGCATGACGCTGCTCGATGTGTCCACGTTCGTGCGCTAATACGGCGACGATCTCGTCATCATTCTCAGTCAGCGCAACCAGCTCATCCAACATCACGATGGTGCCGTCAGGCAACGCGAAAGCGTTCGGCCCCATACGTGGCGAACTGCGGAACACGATGTGGTAACTCATCTTGGAATCTGGCAAAGGCCGAAGTTTGGCGTAAGCAGCGACCAAAGCCTGTTGTCGCGCCGTATCCAACTTGCTTGGTTGCAGCATGAGCTTGTCCAGCGTGTCCAAGGTGGAGCTGCCCATCTTTTGCAACACGCCATCTGGCACACGCTTGGCGATGGCTTCTGCACTCCACGGCAACAAGTAGACATAGGAAGCGATCAAGACGG
>PNNY01000053.1 GCA_013824485.1 Sideroxydans sp. | reverse complement strand
AATTGGCCGACCTTACCTGTCATACCCTGAGTGATGACCTTGGTATCTTTATTGATGAGAATGCTCATTTTTGACCTCCCGCTGCTGCAACTACTTTCTGTGCCGCATCTGCCATGTCGTTACCCGAGATGATGGGCAAGCCTGACTCCGCCAATATCTTCTTGCCCAGTTCGACGTTGGTACCTTCTAGGCGCACCACCAGCGGCACCTTAAGGCTCACTTCACGCGCAGCGGCTACCACGCCCTCAGCGATCACATCGCACTTCATGATGCCGCCGAAGATGTTGACGAGAATGGCTTTGAGATTCGGGTTTTTCAGCATCAACTTGAACGCCTCGGTGACCTTCTCCTTGTTCGCTCCGCCCCCTACATCGAGGAAGTTGGCGGGGCTACCGCCGTACAGTTTGATGATATCCATCGTCGCCATCGCCAAGCCCGCCCCATTCACTAGACAACCGATATTGCCATCGAGTTGAATGTAAGCAAGGTCGAACTTCGACGCCTCGATCTCTGCAGGGTCTTCTTCGTCCAAGTCACGCATCGCAACGATCTCGGGACGTCGATACAGCGCATTGGAATCAAAATTGAATTTGGCATCGAGCGCGATGGCATGGTTATCCGCCGTGATGACCAAGGGATTGATCTCCGCAAGCATCGCATCCTTCTCCACAAAGGCACGATATAGCCCTTGCAATATCTGCACCGCTTCCCCATTCGCCGCATCGGGTACGCCGATGGCACGCGCCACGCGGGATGCTTCTGTAGCATCCAGTCCCGCTACTGGGTCGATGCGCACTGTATGGATCTTTTCAGGATGATGTTTGGCGACCTCTTCGATCTCCATACCCCCTTCGCTGGAAGCCAACAGCGCAACGCGCTGAGAGACACGGTCCACCACCATGCCCACGTAAAGTTCTTTGGCGATCTGCGCACCCTCTTCGATGAGCAAGCGGCGCACCACCTGTCCTTCGGGGCCGGTCTGATGTGTGATGAGATGCATGCCCAAAATCTGACTCGCATACAGCTTCACTTCATCCCGTGACTTCGCCACCTTAACGCCGCCGCCTTTGCCGCGACCACCAGCGTGGATCTGCGCCTTCACCACCCACACCTTGCCACCTAGTTTTTGCGCTGCCGCAATCGCCTCGTCAACGCTGAAACACGCCACACCGCGTGGCGTCGGCACGCCGAACTCGCGCAGAATCTCTTTGCCTTGGTACTCGTGGATCTTCATGATTTGCTCCCGAAATAGGAAGTTTGGAATTTACCAGAGTGATAACAAAATTACTTGGGCCAAATGCAAAAAGGCCATCGAATCGTTTCGATGGCCTCTTATCTGAACTCAAACTTACAAATTAGAAGTCCCAGCGCACACCAGCGGAGGTGAAGAATCGCAATGTGGACGTATTAACTTGGGCGCCAGAATTCTTGGTGCTTTCAATTCCACCATCCACATCGAACGTCCACTGGTCCTTGAGGCGATATGAACCACGCACCATTGGCGAAGTACGCGTCGTCACGCCGCCAAACTGGTCGGTCTGACGATACAACTGCATCGACGTGTCCATCATCCAACCGCTCTTAAAGCCAGTATGATTGTAAAAGAAAATGGAGTGGCCATTGACGGCGCTACTGGTCGAGAATGTCGTGCTTGCCGACCAGATGTCGCCTTCCATATACAAACTGCTGCCGATGACCTGACCTGTGACGCTCTTTTCAGCACCACGGCTCGGCACTGCAGCCAGCGTACCCGCCAACGGTGTACCTACTACACTACTCGCGGGCAACCCTGTCGTATTGGACACACGCACATCGCCACCGATCTGGAACTTTTGCGCGAATGGCATGGTCGCGCCGACCTGCGCTGAGTTCGAAGTCGCAGTTCGGTCCAGCGCCAACTGACGCAAGCTACTTGCCGACATCGTTTGCATCAGGTCACTAACGTTGGAGGTAAGCGCACCATTCAAAGCATTGCGAATACTCAATGATGGCGTGCGACGATGATCCAGCATGAAATTCAGGTTGATACCAGAGAGCCCCTGCGTCCCCATGATCTGCGCCGCATTCAAAGCCTTGAAATTGGCATCGTAATCAACCATAGCGAACGCCGTGGTCTTGTCTTGGAAGTAACGCCACTCAGTTCCGATCGCACGGCGATCCAACACGCTACCGACGCTTTGATTGATGCCATAGAAAGAGAAATCGCCCATGTCTGCACTGGCGCCGAAGAACGTCGGCGTCGACCCTTGGGAATAATCCGCCAATGCACCCGCAACAGCATTCACTCGCAATTGCTGCGCATCACCATACGATCCAGCAACGCCATCGAAGCGCCCCATCACACCGCCGCCATAAGCGGACTGCCGCCCCACGCGCAACATGTAATCCTGCTTGCGGCTCTTGACCTCGCCATACATCGCCGTCAGACGATTCTGGTTTGATTTATTGGACAAGAAATTGAGCGTGTTATTGCCACGGAACACCAAACGCCCATCGTAGTCATCACTCACATAACGCCCTACCACATCCTCAGTGGTGATCATCATATTTTGGTCGGTCAACTTGAGAGACTGGGTCTCGGCTGCATTGTTGAATGTCTGCGTCGAATCGATCTTGCTGTGCCCGAAGTAATAGTGTGAAGAAACACTACCGAATGTCATGAACGTTGCTTCACGTTTTTTCTCTGTCGCTTCAACGATACCATCTGCCTCCTTCGTCCCCGCCAACGCCGCCAAACGCTGCATCACGCGAGGCACACCTTCGCTTTGTGGATACAGATTCAGATACAAGTCGTATTCAGTCTTGGCTTTGTCGAATTGGCCTGCACGTTGGCGCGCCACACCCACCCACTCCTGACCGCCTTCCGTGAAGTCATTGGGTGGCAACATCAAAAGCTTGTTGAAGGCTTCCACGGCAGCTTCATTATTCTTGACCGCCAAAGCATCACGACCTTGCACCATCAGCGCACGCGCTTGTTTGTTGTTTTCGAACAGGTTCGCCTCTTCAGGTGTCAACACCTTGCCTGCCGGAATGACCACTTCAGCAGCGATAGCTGGCAACAAGGGCAATTCAACAGGAGCCGCTTGCTGTCTATCTGGGCGGATAGTGATCAAGAAGCTACGGTTATCTTTACCCGCAGTCACCGTGAAGTCCGCATCTCGCGAAAATTCGATCACCAGTTTCGGTTTGGTCTTTTGGTCACGCGTGGTGACAGTGAAGCTGGGGATCAATCCAGAAGGTGGCGATTTACGGACTTCGTTATCTGCCCACACTTCGTCCGATGAAACACCTTGGCCTCGGTCATAGAAAATCTCTAAGGAGTTGCCATTCTGCTCTGGGAAGTGTCGCAGATACTGAACAGGAGAAGTCATGCGGATCGTCGCCACGATGCCGTCGGTTTTGTATTCCAAACCCACATCATCTAAAGGTAAAGCTGTCGCAGTGAACGATGTCGCAGACAAAGTCAGCAAACCACAGATCAAACTGCATCGCTTCATCAAAGATATTTTTTTCATCTCTTCTCCTGTCCCGCTTCTTTGCAAAAGTCAGTTATCGATTTTTATTTAGTCGTTTCATTATTGCAATTGTGATGAGATTTCAATCAATCCCAATCAGTATAGGCACTACCCTTGCCCCCAAGCGGGGCATGGCATCCTGATGAAGAACAGTCTGGCACGCCTGTGTTATATCTTCCTCCATGCTCATCATCTTTCTTAGCACCAGAAATGAGGCTATTTGAAGCATGACAAGTTTGGCAAGTTTGGCCAACGAAGTAGGTTGTATGCAAAGTGGTACTCGACAGCTTGCTAGACCACGTGGTAGTTGAGTGACAAGCACTGCACTCTGGCGTACCTGTGTACGTCACGTGGCGCCCAGCTGTTTTACCAGCGACTCCACTGTATGTGCCGTTGTGGCAGGTAGTACATGCAGACGCGCCTACGTGGTCGTAACGCGCCGCGCCAAAACTGGTGAAGTTGGTATGGCACGAACGACAATCCGGGAAGGTCAGCCCCCCCATCGTTAATGGCATGTGACTGGCCGACTGAACTTTCTCATTTGCTATACCAGATGGACTATGACACGACACACAGTTAACTCCAGAATAGGTGTAGAGCGCATTATTGGTGTGGTTCCAATACCCAGTGACCAGCCAAGCTGAAGTGCGATGGCAACTGTCACACGAATTTTGCCCTATCGTGCTGTTGTGTTTAGCCGAACTGGTTTTACCTTGCGCGATACGTCCATTGTGACAATTTACACATTGCCCCGGTACTGCTGTGCCATGGTTATAGCGTGCACCAAGCCAAGTCGCCGTATTGAAGTGACAACTCTCACACGGCGCATCAGTCACCACATGAGTGCTGGACTTTGGTGTGGCAAGTATGCGAACACCCACCGCATGGCAACCCGCACAATTTCTCGGCGTGCCTTTGAAAACTCCGCCGACGTGGCATGTCTCGCATGCTGCAACCGCATGACCGCCGGAGAGGACAAAACCAGTGGTCATGTGGTTAAAGTCCTGTCCCGCAGCTTGTTTCTCTGCCAAGGAAGTGAGCGGTGCAGTCAACAACAAAAACAACAACCACAAAACAATCATTCGTCCTTCTTTCATTCGCACACCATATCTGTAACCGAAAAGTGTCAGAGGAGGGATATTGACTTTATGTATTTAAACATCTCGACCAATATCCCCATCTGGGGGCTGCTTACGAATCAATCCCAATTGACGTACGCAGTACCTCGATTGCCCGCAGGTGCATGACATCCAGATTTAGAGCAATCATCTCCCGATTTCATGCCCTCGTGTCCTATAGATTTCTTATCCATATTCCCAAGATAGCTTGCGCCACCTTTCAAGTGACAAGTCGTACATACGCTAGATACGTAGGCGTGTAGCGTCGCCCCTTTTTTGATTCCAGCGCTCGAATGACACGAGTTGCAAGTGCCTGATGTATATGGAATGTGATTCGCTGGCTTGCCCCCCAAGGCTGGCGACCAAGATACAGCAGTATAGTGACATTGATCACACTCGTCGGTAGTTGCTACGTGCCCTACATTCTTTCCAGTGGCTTGCGTACCGTTATGGCAACTTGAGCACGCTCCTCCAGTATTATGTTTGAAACGGTTTGGATACCAAGCCGTATAAAGGTGACAAGAATCGCACTCCAACGTACCTTTTAATTTAGGGGCAGCGTGAGCAGCTGGCTTACGATTATCTGGATTGGGAACTTCTGTTGAACTGGTATGGCATGTCGAACAAGCACCCACAACGCCATTGTGATTCCAACTATGCGGACTCCATGCGCTAGTACGGTGACAACTATCACAAGATTTGCTGCCATTCGCAGTCAAATGCCTGCCAGTATTCGGCTTACCCTGCGCAATCCTGCCGTTATGGCAGGTGATACATTGATTAGCTTGCGCAGTACCGTGATTGAATCGCGCCCCCAACCAAGTTGATGTATTGAAGTGGCAACTCTCACACGGCGCATCCGTCACGATGTGTGTGTTCGACTTTGGTGTGGCGATGATGCGCTTGCCCACTGCATGGCAACCATCACAAGTTCTTGGCGTGCCTTTGAACACACCGCCGATGTGGCATGTTTCACAAGCCGCAACGGCGTGTCCGCCCGAGAGGATGAAGCCGGTGGTCATGTGGTTGAAGTCTCGCCCACCCATTTGCGCTGCAGCGAATACCTGCATCGAAAACACCGTTAGGGCTACGGCAAGCAAGCTACCCAATACTCGTCCTAGTCGTTTCATGATCCACCTCCGTTAGTTGATGCTGCACTTCACTTACGTTTCTTCACTTCATCCTTCTTGTGCGGCACTTCTACGCCCATCTTGATCTGCTTCCAGTCGTTACCTTCGTGGCAGCGGTCGCAACGGTCGCCGAAGTTGCCGTTGTGTACGTCATCCCTATCGTGGCAACTCCCGCAGGCTGTCGAGGCCACCACCTTTTTATCCATTGGCTTGATGTGGCAGGCGTAGCACTTGTTCGCACCTTTCTTGTGCGGACCATCAAGCTTGAAGTTGGTCTTGTCGTGGTTGAAATCCCATGACTCCCACGCACGCGTAGAGTGGCAGACTTGGCATTCAGTTCCTAAACGACGTTTATGGATGTCATCCTTTTCGTGACACGACCAGCAATCCGACTTGGCATCTTTGAAGGTCGGGGCCAAGTGGCATTTCTTACATGCCACGATGCCGTGCTTACCCAGCAAGGGGAAGGTGGACATGCGGTTGTGGTTGAACTTGTCCACCGACTTCCAGTCGTCTGCGACGTGACAGGTCTCGCACTTCTTGCCTTCCTGACCTTTGTGCTTATCGTCTTTTTCGTGGCACGAGAAACAGTCCATCGCCAACTTGTCTTTGACCAAATCGCCCTTGTGGCAGGCAGTACACTTCAGCGGCGGCGATTTGTGCTTGCCGAGCAGTGGGAATTTGGTCTTCTTGTCGTGATCGAAGACGGATTTCTTCCAATCATTCTCGTCGTGGCAGGTCTCGCACTTGACGCCGAATTTACCCTTGTGTGACTTGTCATCGTCTTTCTTGTGGCAAGAGATACAGGCCATTTCTAGCTTGTCCTTGTACAGATCTCCCTTATGGCAGGCCGTACATTTCAGCGGCTTGGGCGATTCGTGCTTACCGAGCAGCGCGAATTTGGTCTTCTTGCCGTGATCGAAGATATTCTCTTTCCAATCTTTCTCGTTGTGGCAAGTCTCACACTTAGTGCCGAATTTACCTTTGTGGGCTTTGTCGTCATCCTTCTTGTGGCAAGAAGCACACAACATCGGCGTGTCTTTGAATTTGTTGTCTGGGTGACATTTTGCGCACTTCACTTCATCGTGCTTGCCCAACAATTTGAACTTGGTCTTGTCGTGATCGAAGTTCGACACCTTCCAATCCTTGGCGGTATGGCAGTTCTCGCACTTATCGCCCAATTTTCCTTTGTGCGCCTTGTCGTCATCTTTCTTATGACAACCCACGCAAGTCTTAGGAACGCCCTTGTACTTGCTATCGATGTGGCACTTTGCACACTTCACATCGACGTGTTTGCCGACCAGTTTGAATTCGGTCTTGTCGTGATCGAAGCTGGTGCTCTTCCAATCTTTTTCGGTATGGCACTTGGCACAGTCTTTACCCAGCTTGCCTTTGTGCGCTTTTTCATCGTCCTTCTCGTGGCAGGTGTGGCACACAGTAGGTGCTTCGCGGAATTTCTTACCCGCCTTGTGGCAGCTCTCGCACTTCACCTTCTCCGCAAGGTGACCGCCCTTCAATTCATAGTCAGTGAGTTTGTGGTCGAATTTCTTGTGATCGAATTCTGCCGCTTTGAAATCGCGACCTTTGTGCTCGGCATGACACTCTTTACATTCTTTGGTGGTGTCGATACGGCCGTGATGGCCTTTCTTATCTGCGACGTCTTTGCCGATTTCCTTGTGGCAATCCATACACATCTGCGACTGCGCTTTTTTGTCGAACTTCTTGTGACACAACTCACACTTCTCTTCTTCTTTGATATGCCCTTTGATGACGTCACCAGGCATCAATAGTTTGTTCGCCTGCGCTTGCAGCGGCAGTGCGAACAAGAAACAAGCTAAGGTCAGAGTGCGTAAGAACATCGACATTTTTCTAATCTTTATGTTGGTCGTTTAGAAAGCGTGTACGGCGTACACATGGTAGAAAGCACTGAACACCATCATATAGACCAGCGGGATGTGGAAGATGTGCCACCACGAGAACAAACGCTCGTAAGTATGGAACTGCGCTGCATCACGAACCGCGCGCAGGTAATTAGTCAATTTCTCACGATATTCCGAACGCATCGTCTCCATGCCCGCCATCTGCTGTGCGTTGAAATGATGTTCGACCGCCTGCTTCTGCATCGCTTCGTTCAATTCTTTTTGCAGCGAACGAGACAGTGAAGAAGCCTCCATTCCGATCTTGATGAAGTTGATAAAACCGTAGCCCTTCTCTGCCCCCACCTTTTCAGCGCGCTCACGGAAATCAACGAGCGCTTTTTCCACATTGGGCGCAAAGCTAAACATGGATTTCACATCGCCTGTCTGCTCCATCTCGGCATGCAACTCTTTCACCGTTGCCTGACGGCCATATAAGCCGTGGTGGATCTTGGTGTAGAAGAAGCGACCGAACGTACCGCTACCGGACACCAACAACATGCAGTACATCGCCACCGCCGCATTCATGGAGCCTTGCGGGTGAATAAAGGGGATATAAACGTGATAGGTGGAGTGATAGATGATGAACAGCGGCCCCATGATGCCCAACACCATGTGCCATTTGAACCAAGTAGGAAGGAAGCCCAAGTTGCTGATGACCCCCCAACGCTTGCGCAAGGGATAGAGCAGCAAGGTCAACATCATCAAACCACCTGCCAAGCCCAGGTTGTAGCCAAAGTCGAAAAGCTCTTCACCTGGGGTGTAGAGCTTTTGTGGATAGACCACAAAAAAGCCACCGAAAGTGATGATCCCCACGATGCCGATGAAGATGAGCCAGTTGCGGTGTTCGGATTGGTTCTTTGCTTTCATTTTTTATTTGTTAATACTTATTTATGTGGGCAGGATTGTAATATACGAGCAGTCGAATTGTGTTCTGTTTGCTAGCCACTTAGAATGCCGCGCACTGCGACAAATGAGTTTTTTGGAAGTTCAAAATATAGCTCTCGGTATTGCAACTTATTTTCGATAGCAACGTCTCATCTTTGATTCAATTAGGTTTTATTTTCACCCCTTTTTACTTAGGCCTACCATCATGGACATCGCAATCTACCTTATACCGTTGGTCGTCATCTTATTCATCTACCTGAGCGGTCGGAGAAAGAACGAAAAAGAAGCGGTAGGCCAAATGAAAGAGGCTATCGCACAGGGACTCACCGAACCCTCCTCCTTACATCCAGTCATCGACCCCGTTCTTTGTTTAGGTTCAGGGAGTTGCATCAAAGCTTGCCCTGAAGAAGCACTAGGCATGATCAAGGGCAAAGCTGTCCTCATCAACCCAACTCTCTGTATCGGCCACGGCGCCTGTGCCGCTTCATGTCCACAAGATGCCATCACACTGGTTTTCGGTACCGAAAAACGCGGCATGGACATCCCTCAGGTCGATCCTACGTTTGAGACCAATGTAAAAGGTATCTTTATCGCAGGCGAACTCGGCGGCATGGGCTTGATTCGCAAATCGGCGACCCAAGGCGCACAAGCTGCCGCCTCCATCGCCAAACTAAAAGGCAGCGACAATGCTTACGATGTGGTCATCGTCGGCACTGGCCCTGCTGGATTGGGCGCAACGCTGGGCGCGATGGAACAAAAACTGCGTTACGTGACGCTTGAACAAGAAACCTCATTGGGCGGCGCGATCTTCCAATACCCCCGCAACAAGGTGGCGATGACCGCGCCCGTCAAACTCCCACTTATCGGTGAGATGCATTTCAAAGAAGTCAGCAAAGAGAAGTTGCTTGAATTCTGGGCAGACATCATCAAGAAGACCGGCATGAAGCTCAATTTCGAAGAGCGAATGGAAACCATCACCAAGACGGACAAAGGCTTTATCGTTAAGACTTCAAAAGCATCTTACGAGACACGTACCGTGCTGCTCGCCATTGGTCGTCGCGGCACACCGCGCAAACTTGGCTGCCCCGGAGAAGAACTACCCAAAGTGGTCTATCGCCTTATCGACCCCGAGCAATATCGCAACATGCATGTAGTGGTGGTCGGTGGTGGCGATAGCGCGGTAGAAGCCGCAATGTCGATTGCCGAGGAGCAAGGAACGACGGTGACGCTGTCCGCTCGTGGCGAAGATTTCGGTAAAGCGTTCGGTGGCGCCAAACCCAAGAATCGCGACAAACTGAAGGCAATGGCTGATGCAGGCAAATTGCAGATCATGCTTAAGTCCGGCGTCAAGCTGATCAACAAAGACACCATTGTGATGAAGCACGGTGATCAAGAAGTCGAAATCCCCAATCAGGGTGTCATCGTATGTGCGGGTGGTTTGCTACCGACACCTTTCTTGAAAGAGATCGGCGTGCTGGTCGAAGCGAAGTTCGGTACGACATAAATAAAGTTGGGCAAAAGAAAAAGACCTGCAATCGCTTGCAGGTCTTTTTTATTGGTGCGCCTATCTCATTCACATTGATTGCACTAAGCCCCGCCACCAATGAATCAACGCAATTCAGTTTTGGAATATGCCCCCAGTTATGCCCCCACTTGAAATCTGCTAATAACTGCACCGTATGCCGATATACGTCGATTCATCTTTAGCCGTGCGCGCCATAGACTTTAGACTGACTAGATTTTCTCAACAATCACTGCCGTACCACTTGCAACTAGAAACAACATACTTTTGCCCCCACCTGATATTTCGCTGTAATCAAGGTTAACGCCAATCACAGCATTTGCTCCAAGGGTATATGCATCACTTTTAAGATTGGCGAGACAGACTACCCTAGCGTTTCGCAGAGAGTCTTGGAGCACTCCGCTTCTCCCGCCCACAACATCTCTCACTCCCGCCAACATATCTGCAAAAATATTTACCCCAGCGACATACTCGGCAGTGATAATTTCAAGCGTCTGAATAACACGATAACCTTCCAGACTATGCGTGGTGGTGGTAATTACGTTTGTAATGCCCGCATTTAATTTTTCGCGTATTCCTTCTGTTTCTTCATTTTGCAAGCGGGTAAATACCTCTTCGACTCCTGCAATATGCGTATCAGGTATCGGATATGGCACAAGAGTAATCCCTAATGCCCCTGATATAACCGCGAATGAAATAAGCTTGCCTTCTCGTATGGCTACTAAATTTCCACTGTCTTTTACTTCTCTTGCGGCAGCAAGGTCTTTAGAAGTGCTAAGTATTGTGTCGTTGTATTTGTACAAGACATCGTGGACTCGAATCCCTACCTTGTCTGCTTGCCCGCTTGGTGAAACTTCTGTAACAACAATACCAGTCATGATTCCCCTTTCCGACTCTCATCGAAGCATCTAAACCAACATATTCAGAAGCTATATTATTTCGCAAGCAACTTCTGACAGCTTATAGGTGATGCAAACTCCAATTCGCCTGCTTTTCTAACAGCACACACCGACCTCTCAACGCAGCGCCAAAGCCTTGCAGGTGAAAGAAGACCAACAGTTAGTCGCCAATGATGTTGCCCCCTTATTACAACTTAAATTGGTGATAGCCGTAGCGGAGCGTTGCGCCGCTGAAAGTTTTACTTGGAAGGTTGCAGCCTCAGCCGTAGCGTCAGCATCCCATAGCTTATTCTTGCAGGAATAACCAACCACCTCACCAAGAGCTTGCATATTTGCCGCTGCTTCTACTGACACAACAGAAATCTTTCCTGCGGCTTCAGCAACATACAAACCAGTTGTTTCAACCGTTTTAATTGGAACGAACGCACCAACACACCCAGATAGAAAAAATGCAAATACAACTACCGCGACTAGTTTGAAATTCATTTACAGCCTCCGTTGACTTGTACGTAAAAAAATCGACTTATCGATACTTTCATCTGACCAGCCTTGATTCCCAACTTACTCGCATTCTCCCCATTTTGATATATGCCAAAAGGTCTATATATTTCTCTATATCTCTGCAATCAATCGATTTACTTTCTCCATACCTCCAACAATATGAACGGCGAACACTTCCCCGCCTGATTCTTCAATTTCCGCAATCTGGCGTATCTTTCGTTCGTGTTCTTCAGGGGTATCTAGCAATTTAAAAACCACAACTTCATAAACCTTGTTCTTCTTGCTGTCGCGCATATATCTTTCTTCCAGAATGCCAAGCCTTTTCTCAATTGTCGGCATCTTTCATCCCTTCGAGCACTGAGATGCGCGCTGCAAGTTCGTCAACTTCTTTAATTCGCACCAGTGTCCCCAATCCAGCTAATAGCTGCGCGCCCTGTGAAGGTGCAAGCAATCCATTAGCCACAGCCCTAACTATCGCCTCGCCTTGTGCGGTAAAGCCCACACCAAGAGGCAAGGGCAGGGCTACAGGCTGTTCCATTGGCTTAAGTGATGGCAATACACGCTCAAGAAGCAATCGCGCAGCTTGAGAGTCTCCAGCCTTCGCCTTGGTCACTAATTCAGCGATGATTACTGGTATGTGTACCGCGATACTGTCGCGCAATTTGGCGACCTCGCCTGTTCCTGTTGGTCTGCCCTTTGGATTTCCAGACACGCCAACTTTCCAACGCCCACGATTTTTCTGTTCAGAGGT
>PNNY01000052.1 GCA_013824485.1 Sideroxydans sp. | reverse complement strand
TTGCGTGTTCGTCCGAGAATACGGTCAAGATTCCCTTTTCGATGGCGTGATGTTTGCGTAACTTGAGTCGCATCTGTTTGGCCAGCGCGCATTTATCCGTCTTGCTGATGTCAGCGATCCTGACGCAGGAGGGGTCGATACGATTACCAGCCCCCATGCTGGAAGCGACTTTCAATCCGCGCTTGTGACTTTCAACCACCAACGCCACCTTGCACGATAACGAGTCTATGCAGTCCACTACATAATCCACATCGGCTGGCACGAGGTCGTTCACGTTGTCGATGGTGAGAAAGTCTTTCAGTAAGGTCACCTGACAATCGGGGTTGATGTCGGCGATGCGAGCGCGCATCAGTTCCGCTTTTGATTGGCCAACGGTAGAGAGCAAGGCGGGCAGCTGACGGTTGATGTTACTGGCCACGACCACATCGTGATCGAGCAAGGTCAACCGACCTACCCCCGCGCGCGCTAAAGCCTCCGTGCAATAAGAACCCACCCCTCCCATCCCTGCGACGAAGATGTGTTTGTTCTTGAGATTGGCGATGCCGTCATCGCCTAGAAGGATATGTGTGCGGGTGAATTGAGGTGGAATGTCTAGCATGAAATCTCCGGATGAATGGATTGCGCGGTAGGTTGGAGCATATCGAAGCGTGGTTCTGTTGTGAACTATTCAAACACTATCCACCACAGGTGGCTGTAAGTTGAAACATTGCATACAATGAGGAAATAAATTGAAACGAACTGGGGAGATGCAAGTGAGCATGACTCGAATCGTCTATGTGGTCGACCAAGACCCAGAGAAGCACGAAGCGACTGCACGATTCTGTGAGGAGAATGGGTGGCTCGTGGGTGGCTCGTGGGTGGCTTTGGCGACTATCAAGCTTTCGTCAATTGGTTCGATGACCAATGTGCATTTCCTACGATAACGGAATTCGCTTGTTGTCTCGTTATGGATATCAGCGTGCTGAAGATATTGTCAGCACGCAGGTTACCAGAGGCACTCTATGACGTGCCCAAGATATATGTAGGTAAAGCCAATTTTTCCTGTGAGTTGCGTAAATTATCCTGGTTGGGCTTCTTCGATTTTATCGAGAAGCCGTGCGACCCAGAACACTATAAAGACGTATTGAAACGCGCCTTGAATCGTCATGAATACTTGCAATGTTCGACATTGGGAGTCGCAACCCGCTTCGAACAACTAAGTAAGCGCGAGTATGAGGTGGGGGCGCTGGTTGTTACTGGAATGACCAATCAAGATATCGGAGACAAGTTAGGTATCTCGATCAAGACCGTCAAGGCGCATCGCGCCAAAGTGATGAAGAAGACTCACTCAGAGACGCTGGTGCAACTTGTGCGTCACTACGACATCCATCATCAAGTCAAAACATCACGCAAAGTCGTTCCTCGGCGTGAAGAACGCAATTAGTTCACAAAAATAGACTGCGCGTTCTGCGTGGTTGCGATGGCGACTTCTTCAAGTGTCATCCCGCGCAGATCAGCCAAGGTCTGTGCGATGCGCGGCAGATACTTTGGCTCGTTCGGCAATCCACGGTCCAAAAAATCAGGCGGGATGTCGGGTGCGTCTGTCTCCAGCACGATACTTTCCAAAGGCAACGTCGCGGCCAGTTCACGTAGTTTGGTGGCACGCGAATAGGTCATTGCGCCACCGAATCCTAGTTTGAATCCTAGTTTGATGAATTCATCCGCTTGCTGGAGACTGCCATTGAAAGCATGTGCGATGCCTCCCCGTACTTTGTGCTGGCGCAAGTTCTTCAAGATGGTATCGGTCGCTTTGCGGATGTGTAGCAACACAGGCAGGTCGAACTCGCGCGCCAACTTCAATTGCTCTACAAAGAAGAATTCCTGCCGTGCCTGGTCGTAATGGTTGATAAAGAAATCCATGCCGATCTCGCCCACTGCGATTGGGCGATGCTGTTGCAGATAGTCGCGCAGCACGAGCAAGTCGTTCGGCATCGCGGTGTCGGTGTACATCGGATGGATACCGTAAGCGGGGGAACAGCTCGGATACTGTTCGCACAGCGAGCGCACGCTGTCGAAATTGGCACGGGCGACCGCAGGTACGACGATGCGGCTCACCCCGGCGGCGTGTGCATCGCGCACGACATCAGCTTGTGTGTCACCAAACTCTTCTGCATCTAAGTGGCAGTGGGTATCAATAAACATATCGGGTTTTTCCAACTTAGGCCGGAATGGCGGGCTATCTGTAAGGGGGGCCTATGTTAAACTCCATGCACTCATTTAGCGAGACAACACCATGTCTGGAAACACATTCGGCACACTCTTCACCGTCACCTCCTTCGGCGAATCACACGGCGCAGCCATCGGCTGCATCGTGGATGGTTGCCCACCCGGCATGGAGTTGAGCGAAGCCGACATTCAACTCGACCTTGACCGCCGCAAGCCCGGCACCTCGCGCCACGTTACCCAGCGCCGCGAATCGGACACGGTGGAGATACTCTCAGGCGTGTTCGAAGGTAAGACCACCGGCACCCCCATCGCATTGCTCATCCGCAACGAAGACCAGCGCAGCAAAGACTACGGCAACATCGCCGACAGCTTCCGCCCCGGCCATGCGGACTACACCTACTGGCAGAAATACGGCATCCGCGACTATCGCGGCGGCGGACGTGCCTCAGCGCGTGAGACAGCAGGGCGTGTGGCTGCAGGTGCTATCGCCAAGAAATGGCTGAACGAAAGATACGGTGTGGTTGTTAGAGGTTATCTCTCACAACTGGGCGAGATCGTCGTGCCCTTCAAGAGCTGGGATGACGTGACGGCGGAAGGCAACAGCTTCTTCGTGGCGGATGCGAGTTATGTCGCGCAGTTGGAAGACTACATGGATGCGCTACGCAAGAGCGGCGATTCCATCGGTGCCAAGCTCGCCGTTGTTGCATCCAATGTGCCTGTAGGTTGGGGCGAGCCCGTGTTCGACCGCATCGACGCCGACATCGCGCATGCACTGATGGGCATCAACGCGGTGAAGGGAGTGGAGATCGGCGCGGGTTTCGATTGCGTCACCCAACGTGGTAGTGAACACGGTGATGAACTCACGCCAAATGGTTTCGCTTCAAACAATGCAGGCGGCATTCTCGGTGGCATCACCACAGGACAAGACATCGTCGCGCAGTACGCCATCAAACCGACTTCCAGCATCCGCATCGAACGTAACTCCATCAACAAAGCGGGCGAGGCGGTGAAGGTCTCTACAGAAGGTAGGCATGATCCCTGTGTTGGCATTCGCGCTACGCCGATTGCGGAGGCGATGTTGGCGTTGGTGTTGATCGACCATGCGTTGCGCAATCGGGGGCAGAATGGGGATGTGGTTTGTGAGACGGTGAAGTTGCGTTAATCATGCTTAGAAATGTTGGTTTGCTATTGCTGATGTTTGCGGGATTTCAGTTGCTCGCTTTTTTGCTTATGCACTTCACTGGACTTCAGTTTAGGGCTGCCGCCTCATTGGTGATTGCAGCCGCGATTGTGATAGTGGTGGGCTCGTATTTTTGGCTTGCGTTTAGTGCAATTCGTCGAAAAAGTAAAGTTACTGCAGCGCACAATCGTGGACAGAAAGCCATGAGTGAATTTAAGAAACAGATTCCATATTTCAGAGATGCGGTAGAAAAAATAAAAGACCCAGAAGCAAAAGCACAAGCGTTGTCCGATCTTGAATGGTTAGAAAAGGGGGATAACAAGCAGGCTCATCACGGTCAAGCCAAGTAGGGCTGGCTTGCTTCTGTGTCCACGCGGGAAGCTCAAAGTAAAACCGTCGGGGGTTGCCCGACAGCAAGTTACCTTCTTTTGCTTCGCCAAAAGAAGGTAACCGAAGAAAAGGCGACCCCGGTGCACCGCCGCTGCGCGGTTCCCTGTGTTGCTCGACTGGTCAGGCGGCTGCGGAACTCGCGCTACGCGCTCAGACAGTCCTCGCCGAAATCCCCTGACCAGCCTGCGCTACTCGGCGGTGCACAGGGGAAGGTAAGTCAAAGGCGGTATGCCGGTTTTGTGTGCGCTGCGCGCGCGCTTGTTTTTCTGTGGCGAGGCGGGCAACGCCCGCCTCACAGGTTGGGTTTCAGGTTTTGATTTTCATTCCCTTCTGTAGCGCTGAGGGCGGGCGATAAAATTGGGGAGAAGGCGAGCACTGTTTGAGCACGTGGCCGCGTAGCGGATCGTGCGAGTTGCGCAGCCGCCCAATTTTATTGACCGACCGAAGGAACCCGAAGGGCGCTAAAGCAGGGTCGCCTTCTTTTTGGTTACTTTTTCTTTGGCGAAGCAAGAAAAAGTGACTAGCTGTCGGGCTACCCCCGACGGTGTTGATTTTGAATCTTGAATAAAAAAGGCATCAATATGGCAACCCGCTCTCTTAATCTCTTACTCCTAATCCCCCTCATTATCCTGAGCGCCTGCGCCACTCTCGTCCCCAAAGACTATCTCGTCACTCACGAGCAACTCGATCGAGCATGGAGCAAGTCATTCCCACTTCAACGTGATTTAGGCAGAGGGCTATTCAATGCATCCCTCGCCGCACCCGAGGTGACTTTTCTCACTGCGCAGAATCGCATCTCGTTAGCGACGAACTTCTCCGTCTCTTCTTTGTTGGCGGGTGGTGTGAAGGGGCGCATCGGGCTGTCGGGTGCGTTGCGTTATGACGCTGAACAGCGCGCTTTGTATCTGCAAGACCCCAATATTGAAACCTTGGAGGTTGATTCAGGCTCGGCGGCGCTAGGCGAGACGATGCGACCCGCCTTGAATATGATGTTGAGTGAATATCTGCGCGCGAATCCTCTGTATCAATTCAAACAAGACGAGATGCGCTACGCCGGAAACGACATCGACATCACCAAGATATCGGTGGTCGAGAATGGCATCAAGTTCGATCTTAAGGCTCGATAAGCTCGCGCCACGACGATGACTACATTGCGCCTTACCCAATGGTTGACCTTGTTCGTGTTGTGCATCAATGCAACAGGCATGGTCACGCCCATTATCAATGCGGGCGATTCGGTGACGTATGCGGCGCTGTCGCAGTACATCGCGACGCATAACGATTGGGCGTTCTTGGTGTTGGATGGGCAGGAATGGTTGGATAAGCCGCACTTCCCCTTCTGGATCACGGCACTGTCTTTCAAGTTGTTCGGCATCAGCGCGTTCACTTACATCCTGCCGGGCTTCCTGTTCCACCTCATTGGTGGTTACTACACCTATCGCATCGCGCGCATGTTCTATGGGCGTGAGGCGGCATGGTTGTCGCTGCTGGTGTATGTGTCGGCGTTCCACATGATGTACACCTCAACCGAGGTGAAGGCGGAGACTTTCCTCACGGGGAGCATCATGGCAGCTTCCTATTATTGGTTGCGCTACGACGGCGAAACCAAGCTGAAGTATCTGTTGCTGGGTGCGTTGTTCAGCGGCGTGGCGATGATGACGAAAGGCGTGTTCACACTCATCACCATCACTAGTGGTCTGGTGTGTATGTGGATGTATCAGAAGCAATGGCACAAGTTGTGGAGTGCGAAGTGGTTAGCAGCTCTTGGGCTGTGTGTCGTGTTCACTGCGCCCGAGTTGCTTGCGTTGTATCTGCAATTCGACTCGCATCCGGAGAAGCTAGTGTTTGGGCGTACGGAGGTGTCGGGCATCAAGTTCTTCTTGTGGGATAGCCAGTTCGGGCGCTTCTTTAATACAGGCCCGATCAAGGACGCAGGCGGTGCGCCGTATTATTTCTTGGCGGCGTTCTTGTGGGCGTTCTTGCCTTGGGTTGCGGTGTATGTGGCGGCGGTGGTCTCGGGCATACGCAACTTTGCCGCGCGCAACGTCGCAGAGCGTTCGCAGTTCGTATATCTGTGTGGCGCGTTCTTCATCACCTTCGCCATGTTCAGCGCGACGAAGTTCCAGTTCGATTACTACACAGTCATCATCTATCCGTTCGCAGCGATCCTTTGCGGACATTATTTGTCGGGCGTGTTCGCCGATGTGTCAGGCCATCGCAAGCTGTGGGGCGCGCAGATCGTCACCACGCTGTTGCTGGTGCTGATGGTGTCAGGTCTCGCGCTGTATGTGGGTAAGACTTTGTTGATCGCCACGGTGGTGGCGATGCTGCTGGCTGCGACGTTCTATGCCTACGTCTATCGTGCGCGTATGCGTAGCAATGTATTGGTGGTGTTGCCTGTGTTCGCGGTTGCTATGTTGTATGTATTCCTGACCTTGATGGCGACCACGACTTATCTCACTTCAAGCATCCCCTACAACGCGAACAAGCTGTTGGCAGACAAGCCGAGCGCGCCTATCTATGTGTTGCAGATGGATGTGATCGTGTCGCGCGAGTTGGCGCTGTACAACACATCCCCCTGTTATGCAGTGGGGGAGGTGGCGAACTTGCCGAGCAGGGGAGAGAGCTACTATCTGTTGGTACGTGCGGCCCAACTCGATGAATTAGGCGTGAATTTGGGTAGGGTGGAGCAGGTCGCTCAAGGTGACTGGGTGGTGCACAAGACAGGAACACTGCCGCGTTTGCTCAATCTGGCGAGAGGTGATGACCTGTTGGAAGACATCCGCATCGTGCGCGTGACGCCTTCCCAACTTTGAATTACTTTCTTTTTACGCGCTGATACAGCCTGAAGCGTTCGTCCTGTTTGCCTTGACGTCCACCTTCCCACAACTTCTCCCAACCGATCTCGTCTTCGATCGGCTTGGCGATACGGTCGCCCTGTACCAGTAGGAGATTGCAAACCTTTGTCGCGTTCTGGCGCAGCTTGATGTCGCCGAAATATTCCAACATGGCGCGCTGGCTATCGCCGACGCGAACATCCGCGATGCAGTTATAGCGTTTCGGCAAGCTGCTCTTCAGATCGACCACCATGGGGCGATAGCTCTTGCTGGAGTCGATCAGAGGTAGCCACAGCGTCATCGCCAATATCCAGATCAAGCTGATGCCCGCAGTCCAGTTGATGAGCGAGCGA
Organism: Sideroxydans sp.; assembly: GCA_013824485.1. GTDB lineage: Bacteria > Pseudomonadota > Gammaproteobacteria > Burkholderiales > Gallionellaceae > Sideroxyarcus. The sequence goes on along the minus strand of PNNY01000052.1, from coordinate 5,436 downwards.
CGCACGGAACGCCCGACGCGCCAGACCAACACGATCCACAGCACACTGACTACGACTGCGATCCAGAAAGCATAAGGATCGAACACTGGATCAAAGTTTGGCTGTCGTTCTTGTAGGCGCTTGGTGAGCCAAGCGCCGTTGTTCACCAGTACACCTGTCCAGCCCGACCAAAGCACGATAGCAAGCAGTGCGAAGGTCATGATGCCGAACCAGTCGAGTGCGTTAGCAGCACCGCGACGCAACGTGGAGAGTGCAGCGGTGGCGAGTAGTGCGATAGGTAACAACATCGGCATAGCGTTCTGATCGTTGATGTCTTTCACGCCACTCAATACGACGAACATGACGATGAAGGTGACGAGCAGTAACTGGAACTCGGGTTCGTTCCATATGCGCTTGCGAGCTTCCCACACCGTCCATGCGGCAAGGGGAGCAGCGGGCCACGCCAGCCAAGGCAGGGCGCCAAGGTAATACAGTGTCTTGCTGTATTCACCGCCTTTGGCGTATTCGAACCAGCGTCCGATGTTGCGCGTCCATGCCCAATCGGTGAACAACGCAGGAGAGTGTTGATAGACGAGATACGGCCACACAGTCAACAAAGGTGACGCACACAGGATGGCGATGCCTAGCGTGCTGAGATAAGCGCGCGTGCGCCAATGGCGGAATGCCAGCAGAGAGATGCTGATGAGCAAGAACAGCATTGGCGCGATGAAGCCTTTGCTCATGAAGCCGACGCCCAAACCGATACCGATGAACATGCCAGCGAGCCGCGGGCGGCGCAAACTCAATGCAAAACCGTAGAGCATCATGGCGCAGCCGGTGAGTAGCGCGTTGTCGGTGAGGATCTCGTGCGCGCGCAGCAACATGCCGAGACAGCCGATGAGGATGATGGCAGCAGGCCAGCCACGGTTGTTGCCGAACAGTTCGCGCCCAGTCAATCCAACGAACAGTAATGTGAGTGCGGTATAGAAACCCGAAGCTAGACGTGCCCCGTCATGGAGTGGTAATAGAGGAGCGAACAATTTGGCGAAGATTGCCGCTGTCCAGTAATACAGCGGCGGTTTGTCTAGATAAGCTTCGCCTGCCAAGGTTGGGATGAGCCAATCGCCGCTTTGTATGTAGTGGTAGATAAGGCCGAAACTGTAGGCTTCATCGGGCTTCCAAGGGTCATGGCCGACGAGTCCTGTGAACACCCAAACACCGCACAATAGGAACAGTAACCACGCCTTGAGGGCAGTGATCTCAGGTTCTTTCATCTGGGTGTAGTAGGCGTACATTTATTCGATGATCTTGATGGTCTGTCCTAAGGCGGGTTCGCCTTGAGGATACTGCGCATTGATGAGGCGCAGATATTTTTCTGCGTTCTTGCCGAGGGGGGAATTCAGTGCGAGCTTGGCATAAGTGTCGCCAGTCTTTGCAGAGGCAAGTTTGATTGTGAGCGGCTTGATCGCTTTGCGTTCCTCGGGGGTGAGTGCGTGGAAGCTGCGCATGCTGGCTTTCATCAATGCTCGATGTGCGGACAAGACGGGCTCTGTCTTGGCAGTGCCTAGTAGCAGGAATGCTTTGCCATCTAGATAGACAACACCTAACTCTAACTTGCTGTTGCTAGCGGTGGCGGCTGATGACTTTTCGATAGTCAGCGATTCGATAGTGGCTGAGCTACCCGACAGGCGGCGCGCATACTCGGGCGGTGTGCCGGAGGGTTTACCATCCACCTTCAATTCGAGCGCAGCGTCATTCGTTGGGTTGATTGCTATCAGTTGGGTGGGCGAATTCTTGACGCTCCACTCTGGCGGGAAGTCCAGTGCGATGCCGAGGTCGCGATGGGTGAATCTGTTGCCGCGCACCACACCTTCATCCACGCTGTCGTTGAAAGCTAGTCCATCCGTTTGCCTTTGGTACTCGGGCTTGCCTTCGAGTGGGTTGCTCACTTTGAGATGGGAGGCCTCGCCGACGACTTGTCTGAAGCGAGTGTCGTTGTCGGGGTGCGTTGCGAAGGTGCCGTGGTAGCGGCGCGGTTCTCGGCCTTCTTGTTTGGCGAGTTCGGCATCAAACAGCTCTTGGTTCTTTAAGACTCCGACGACACGGATCATCGCTTGTGGATCATAAGAGGTGCGCGCCAGATATTGCGCGCCAAGGCGGTCCGCTTCCAATTCGTGATCGCGCCCGTAGCCTGAGAGCAATGCGCCGCTGAGTAGATTGGCGATATCGCTACCTGCTTGCGTGGATAGTCCGGGTACGAAGATTGATGCGAGCGAGATGCCAAGCCCAGTGGCTTGCGAGGCGCTTTGTTGACGTACGCCATGACGTGCCGTTACGTGACCGACCTCGTGTCCGAGCACGGCTGCCAATTCGGCTTCCGAATTGAGATACGCCATGATGCCGCGTGTGATATAGATGTAACCGCCAGGTAACGCAAAGGCATTGATCTCGGGGGAATCGAGTACGGTGAAGTGGTAGTTCAGATTGGGGCGATGGCTATTTTTCGCGACAGCTTGCCCAACGCGGTTCACATAGCTTTGTAGGGCGGGATTGTCGTACACCTTGTATTGCTTGCGAACATCGACATCCGCATTACGCCCGAGGCTGATCTCTTGTGATTCCGACATCATCACGAAATCCTGTTTGCCAGAGACGGGGTTGCGAGCGCAACCCGTGAAGGTCAACGCAAAACAGGTGATGAGGAGTATCGGAAGTGTTTTGTGCATGGGTTCGTTCCGCAATTGGGCGCTTCTAAAAATTCAAAGTTCTAAGCAAGACAAGGCGCGAACAAAAAATTACGACGCAGCATATTTTCGATATGTAAGGAGTCATTTTTTGTGAGCAACGTAGTATTGCGACGAAATTTGGATTTTTAGAAGTGTCCAAAAGAAAAAGGCAGCCAACGCTGCCTTCATCTTAATGCCTATTCGCCAACTATCAAGCCGCTGCTTTAGCGCCAGTCTTGTACTTGTTGTTGAACTTCTCGATCCGGCCTGCGGTATCCACGATCTTCTGGGTGCCGGTGTAGAACGGGTGGCACTCGGAGCAGACTTCGACGTGCAATGTCGGTTTGCCGATGGTGGAACGGGTGGTGAACTTGTTGCCACAGCTGCAAGTGACTGCAACGTCGGCGTATGCTGGATGGATGTCTGCTCTCATTTTGTGTTCCTAACTAAAGATTGGGCGCGGCGGTTGTACGCGCACGGATACCGATAAGGGCGCGCATTATCCATAAAAAGAGGGGATTGGGCAAATTCTTTGTGAGAACCCACTGTTACTGGGTTTGACTACGTTCGATGCTGATTCCGACCATCTTGCAGTTGCGGATGGCCTGCAATTTGGCGACGCTGACTTTGACCCATGGGGCATTGAAGTCCTTAAGGATGATCTGGGCGATGTGTTCAGCCAAAGTCTCTAGTAAAGAGAAATGGCCTTCGCTCAAGACGGTTTGGATGTGTTGAGCCACTTGTGCGTAGTCCAGCGCATCGTTGATGTCGTCGCTGTGGCAGGCGCGGCTGTTCGGCAGGGCGATTTCTAAGTCGAGTTGCAATGTCTGCGGGACGCGTTTCTCGCGTTCATAGATGCCGATGAGGGTGACGACTTTGAGTTCGCGGATGAAGATGATGTCCATATCGAGGCGGCTTTAGCTGTTTGGTGGTGATAACGCATTCAAGTAGAATGCGGCGCTTTCGCATTTTAAGGTAATACAGATGACTACTTTTATCTTTGTTGTGTGTGCCTATCTACTTGGTTCGGTCTCTTTCGCAGTGTTGATGAGCAAGGCGTTCGGCCTCGCTGATCCGCGCACCTATGGCTCTGGCAACCCTGGCGCGACCAACGTGTTGCGCAGCGGTAAGAAGGCGGCGGCGGTGCTGACACTTTTGGGCGACGCGGCTAAAGGCTGGCTGGCGGTGTACTTGGCGATCCGTTTTGCATCGCATGATGGCGATGGCTTGTTAATGGTGGCATTGGTTTCCCTCGCTGTTTTCCTCGGACATCTCTTTCCTGTCTTCTTGAACTTCAAGGGCGGTAAGGGGGTGGCGACTGCGCTAGGTGTGTTGCTGGCGTTGAGTGGTTGGATGGGCCTGGCTGTGTTGGGAACTTGGTTGTTGGTGGCGGTCGTGTTTCGCTATTCGTCGCTCTCCGCCTTGATGGCGGCGATTGCTGCACCTATCTACGCCATGCTGTTCCAATTGCGCCCTGAACTCGTATTCGCAACGGCGATCATGTCGATGCTGCTGATCTGGCGTCACAAGAGCAACATCCAGAATCTGATGACGGGCAAGGAAAGTAAGATCGGTAGTAAGAAGAAAGAATCTCAGTCCGCGTAGTTCAATTCTTGCAGATCCCAACGCGGCTTCACGTTGAATCGATAGCTGTGCTGAGCAGGTTGGTGCTGCAAACGCATCGCGCCTGCGAAGGCGATCATCGCGCCGTTGTCGGTGCAGAATTCCAGATCAGGGTAGAACACCGTGCCGCCGCGCTTGCTGATGTCTTTATGTAATCGGTTACGTAAGGCATGGTTCGCTCCCACTCCTCCTGCGATTACCAATTTATCCAATCCTGTTTGACCAAGTGCGGACAGTGCTTTTTGCGCCAACACATCCACGATGGCTTCTTGTGCTGCATGGGCGATGTCCGCGCGGGTCTGTTCATCTAGCTCATTTTGTTGTGAGAGAGTGAGCACGGCGGTCTTCAATCCACTGAAGCTAAAGTCAAGATCGCCGCTGTGTAACATTGGGCGCGGTAACCTGAACCTGCCGGGTGTGCCGCGTTGCGCCAACTTGGATAGCAACGCGCCGCCGGGGTACTCCAAGCCCAACAACTTGGCACTCTTGTCGAAAGCCTCTCCAGCCGCATCGTCAATGGACTCGCCGAGTAATTCGTAATGGCCGACACCATCCACGCGCATCAGTTGTGTATGTCCGCCTGATACAAGCAGTGCTACGAAGGGAAACTGAGGAGCAGGATCGGATAGCAAGGGGGAAAGCAGATGTCCTTCTAAGTGGTGAACGCCGATGGTTGGAACATCTAATGTATAGGCGAGTGCACTAGCGACACTGGCTCCGACCAATAGCGCACCAGAGAGACCGGGGCCTTGCGTGTAAGCGATGGCATCGACGTCATTCAATGAACAGTTTGCCTTTTGTAGGGCGCTGCGAATCAGAGGCAATGCATAGCGCACATGGTCGCGTGAAGCGAGTTCGGGAACGACACCGCCATATTCATTATGTAATGCGATCTGCGAATGCAAGGTGTGCGCAAGCAGGCCGCGCTCGGTGTGATACAGCGCGATGCCTGTTTCGTCGCAAGAAGATTCGATACCTAATATGAGCTTCACAACACACTTTCGATGCAAATGACTAAGGCGCGCATTGTACGTTTTGTGCGGGTTTCAGCGTGAGCGCACATTTATGTGAAGAAAGTTTTACAAAACGCTTGACGAGAAGTTCGCCA
>PNNY01000051.1 GCA_013824485.1 Sideroxydans sp. | reverse complement strand
ATCCCCTCTTCCAAGGCGATCGCGAAAAGCTCGGCCACCCGCGCGTGTTCTTGAATCGCTTTTTTCATGGGATCGGTACCGATCAATAATTCGTGCAAACCAACGCGCCCACGATACCCTGTGCCCGAACATTTCTCGCAACCAACTTTTTCATAAAGTGTGATTTGCCCTTTATCGTCGCCAAAGAGTTTGACCCATTCTGCATAGAGGTTCTTGTAGGCAGTGTTAGCGTCTTTCTTCCACGTCGCCGTCTCCATCAACTCGCCTGCATATTCCGTAAGCAAGGACTTGATCTCTTCTTGCGTGGCGACGTGTGCCTTTTTGCAATCTTTGCACAGACGTTTTGCCAAACGCTGCGCCAAGATACCTAACAAGGCATCTGCAAAGTTGAAGGGGTCCATCCCCATATCCAAGAGTCGGTTGATCGACTCCGGTGCGCTGTTGGTGTGCAATGTAGCGAACACCAAGTGACCGGTGAGAGACGCTTCGATACCGATGGATACAGTCTCCTTGTCGCGCATTTCACCCACCATGATCACGTCGGGGTCGGCACGTAAGAACGCGCGCATGATGGTGGCGAAGTCGAGACCTGCTTTCTTGTTGATCTGAACCTGCCGCAATCCTTTTTGTGTGATTTCGACGGGATCTTCTGCCGTCCATATCTTGGTGTCAGGCGTATTGATGTGCTTCAAGATGGAGTGCAGCGTTGTGGTCTTACCAGAACCCGTCGGGCCGCAAACAAAGAACAATCCATAGGGTTTGCTCACCGTGGTTTTGATCAATTCCAAATTACGCACAGAGAATCCCATGTTATCCAATGGGATCGGCTCGCCCGATGCCAAGATACGCATCACCACATCTTCGACGCCGCCTTGTGATGGGATGGTCGCCACACGCAACTCGATATCAAGTGGGCCGTACTTCTTGAATTTGATTTTGCCGTCTTGCGGTTTGCGCTTCTCGGAGATATCGAGGTCACACATGATCTTCAAACGAGTGACGAGCGCATTGCGGTAAGTGGATGGCACCTCGATGTAACTTAGTAAAGAGCCGTCTTTGCGTAGGCGAATACCCGTCTTGCCTTTACCCGGCATCGGTTCGATGTGAATATCAGATGCCCCCATTTTGTAAGCATCCACGATGATCTTGTTCACTAGCTTGACCAGTTCGTTATCTGCAGCCGCACTGACGTCATCTTGGCTTGCCGCACCGACATCCTCCTCATCCCCCCCCAACGAGGTCAGCAGGTCATCCATCGAACCCAAATCTTCAAAATTCCCTGTCACATCACCGCTGCTAGACGCGGTGCTTCCGCCACCGTAGAACAGATCGAGTGTCGCTTTGAATTCGCGCAACGTACAGACTTTGTAGATCAGACGATTCTTGGGGAAGATGTTGTTGACGACGCGTGACGCCTGTATCCGCTCTGGATCCGTGGTCAAAATAACGACGCCTTCAGGCGTGTCGTCGATAGGCACCCAATGACTACTTTCGACGTACTCGCGTCGGAGATTGCGCAACAATTCTGATGGTTTGATACGGTCAGCCTTGTGCGGCTCATAAGGCACGCCGAAGAAACTGGAGAGCGCCTTACCTAGTGCTTCGGTCTTGACTTGGAACTCATCGAGCAATACATCTTCGATATCGACACCCTTGCGGCGTGCCGTACGCGTAGCCAGTTCGAACTCGGCTGCGGACATCACCGCATCAGAAACGAGATAATCGTATTTTGTCTTGACGGCGCCAGCTTGTTGCTGGCGCTGCCGCAAGGCCACCGCCAACGTCTGCGCCAGTTCACGCACCCCCTCCTCGACCATCGCCGGGAATGGCATGCCTGCCTTGTTGTTGATGACCTGCATGACGCCAACCAAGTCACCGTTCTCCTCCATGACAGGAGCGACCAGCATCTGCTTGGTGCGATAACCTGTGCGCTTGTCCACATCTTGTAGGAAGCGCAATGTCGTGCTGTGAACCGCAAGCTCTTGCTCGTCGTAGACATCCTTCAGGTTGAGCAATTTTTTATTGAAAGCAGCGTAGCCAGCGATACTCTGTTCTGCGATGGGGAGCTTCAGATCTTTAAACGAATTAAGGCCTGTCTTAACTTTGGATATGAGGGAAGCTTTGTCGTCGCCTACCACGTAGATAGTCAAACGATCAGCATTGAACAATTGGCAGATGTCCTTACTGACATCCAGCATGATCTCGTCGATGTTACTGGTGGCGTGGATCTTATTGGTGACGTGGTTAAGGTTCTTGGTGAACTCTAACCTGATGGTCATCTCGCCTGCATTAGCTTGTACTGGACTATTCATCTCTCCCCCTGCCATTACTGTTGTTGCGCCTTAGGCACAGACCACAAACCATTTTCTAATACATATACATCGTATCCCGCTTGCGCCAAGATGAATGCCGCTGCTGCGCTGCGTCGCCCACTCTGACAATAGGCGATGTAAGGCGTCGCTTTATTCAATACACCAATCGCATTACGAATATCATTCAGTGGCACATTGATCGCACCTGCTAACTTGTCATAGCGATACTCGGGCGGGTGACGCACATCGAGCCATATCGCCCCTTGGCTGACTTTCTGCTTGGCCTCAACAAAACTGATGCGATGCAATAACGGTTCTTTCATCAATTCCAAGAAGTCCTGCTTCTTCAATCTGAGTAAGACACCATTGCTCTTCATGATCACGGTAGCGTTGCGTTTTGTATCGGAGATCAAAGCCTCTTCACCAAACACATCGCCAGCTTTCAATTCTGCCAATACAAGGTTGGCGCCACCCACCAAGCGCGTCACTTGTGCGCGACCGCTTTCGATCAAATAGTAGTAATCACCCTCTTCACCCTCGCGGATGATGGCGTCTTTCTCCCACACGCCAATGGCTTCCACTCGATTGAGCAATTTCCCGATATTCGCAGGTGGCAGGTGCGCGAATGGACCGTGATTCAGATTCTCTGCGCTGAACATCCCCGAGTTCAGCAATCTACGGACGGCGGCCTCTGATCCCTCTTTATCCGCTGGCAACTTTGCGTCCTCGTGATGGCCGAATTGATCCCACGTGACCATCCGGTCAAGCAGGTCATCATCCACCCTCAACAGTTGCACTCGATTCAATGCTTTGGCAGAACGGATGTCGGGCTGACGCTTTCCGATCGGATGACGCGCCCATTCTGAATCTGCACGGATAGCGACCTTATTCCCGTCTGTATAAACCAACTCCATCTCACCACGCACCAGATAGACTGATTGACCATGCAAGGGATTCGCCGCAAATGGATCTTGGCCTGGCAGGACGGATTCGACATTACAATAATCTAGTAATTCTCTAAGGCGTGCGGGACTAAAGCTAGAAATTGGCTCTAGCGCAGCGAGCACTCGGATATCGATCATTTCATTCATGGAAGTCGTCTACTCAAAATTCGAATTCTTGTCCGTTTTGCAAAATCTTCGGGGTGAATCTTTTCACCCGTTCCGCAATCTGTTTCATCGTCAACTCCACCTCACCCGGCTTCAGATGCGTGATGAATATCTCTGGGTGTGATTCTAACTTGGCCAGTTCTTCTGCCAACAAACTGGGGCACAGATGTTTAGAGAGAAGAGCCAACTCTTTCTCTGCATCAGAAAAAGCCGTTTCAATGATCAGATATTTCAAGTTCTCAATACGATTGACTGCCTGCCAAAATACATCGCAAGTCGTCGTATCGCCACTGAACACCAAACTAGCCTCACCGCTATCGATCTTGAAACCAACGGCAGGCACCACATGATTCACGGGCAAGGCAGTAATTCTGCGACCACCAACCACAACCACCTCTCCCAGCTTTATCTCTTCGTAACGCATCACCGGTTGATGCAAGTTGGGGATAGCTGAAAAATCAGGCCATATCTCCCAATTGAATATATGTTTCTTCAGAATGGCGACGGTCTCAGCTGTCGCGTGGATCAGCAATGGCTTCTCCCGCATGAACCCCACGCTATCGACCAACAAAGGGAGGCAAGCAATGTGATCGAGGTGAGAATGCGTGATGAAGATGTGATCTATCATGCTCATCTCAGCCAAGCTCAAGTCACTCAATCCCGTCCCCGCATCGATCAATACATCATGGTCGAGTAAAAGCGAGGTCGTGCGGAAATTACCGCCGATCCCGCCACTGCACCCGAGGACTCTAAGGTTCATCGACATTGTTTTCACTTGGTCTTGAAGGTGAACACGCCATCCCAATTCTCGCCGGGCGGTTCTTTACGGAAATACGCGACACGTTCTGCATACACTTGATACAACTTCGAATCAGGTGAAATGTTGCGCAAGCTCAACAGTTGTAACTCAGCTTTATCCCAATCCTGCTTGCGATATGAACGCACGGCTTGGTTGAAAAGCTTGATCTCCTCGAGCACATCCTTGCTAACTTCTTCGTGCAACCCAATTGGCTCAAAGATTGCGACTGGTTGCAATTTTCCCTTTACTCGCACCAGATCGATCTCTCGATAAACGAATTCGGGCGCTTGCTCTTTGGTATGCTCGCCCACCAGAACACCCGCGCCGTATTCTTTCGTGATGCCTTCCAAACGAGAAGCCAAATTAACGGCATCGCCCATCACCGTATATGCCACGCGCACTTCCGACCCCATATTACCGACGCTTACGCGCCCCGTGTTGATACCGACACCGATATGAATCTCTGGCCAACCGCGCTCTTTGAAATGTGGCTGTAGCTTCGCTAATTCCATCTGCATCTCAAGTCCGGCAAGCACTGCGTTGTGCGCATGCTCTGGTAATGGATTAGGCGCACCCCAGAATGCCATGATGCAGTCTCCCATGTATTTATCCACTTTACCGTGGTGATTAGAGATGACGCGCGACAAGGGAGTCAAAAACTCGTTCATCAACTGGCTCAACTCCTTAGGGTCGAGACCTTCTGAGATCGTAGTGAAACCACGCACGTCGGAGAACAAGATGCTCATCTCGCGACTTTCACCTTCCATCGACACCACTTGCTCTGGGTGCTTACTCATCTCGTCCACCAACTCAGTCGGAACATACTTCCCGAACAAGTGAGTGATCTGACGCTTGGAACGAGACTCCACAAAATAGCCGAACGACATGTTCAATGCGAATAACGCCAAGATCATCAATATGCCTCCCGCCAACGGAAGTGCGATATCACCGTATTCCCACATATATCGATTCAGCACGATGTCACCTGTCATCGTACCTAAGGTGACCAACATGCCGCGTACTGGACTCAACAAAGGCAAGATGACGCTCAGTGCGACCCCAATCAGCATCAATAGCACTACATTCGCCCCCAATACATATGGCGGACTTTGTTTGACGTTCTGATTCAAGATACCACTGATCATATTGGCGTGAACCTCTACCCCAGGGTAGACCTCTCCCACTGGAGTGCTACGCAGGTCCATCAGTCCTGGGGTGGAAGTACCAACCAACACAATTTTATTCTGAAGATCCGCGACAGGCACTTCACCCCGCAACACAGAAGTCACCGAGATGTAACGAAATGTGTTCCTACCACCTCGGTATGGAACCAGCGCACTAACCTCAGAATCAACCGGTATGATCATGTCTCCCTGAGCCGATTCCAATGACAGCCATTCCAAACCACCGTAATCCTTGCTCTGTCCGGTCGCAAATCCAGGGACCAACTTGGGCACCCCCAACACCATTCGTACCATGGCTAATGAGAGCGATTCGTAATACGCGCCTTCGTGCTCAACGATCATTGGGATGCGACGTACCACACCATCGAAATCAACGACTGGATTGAAATGGCCTGCTGTTGCCGCACTCGATTGCAACTCAGCCAGATTCGCACCATAACTGTCATAATTTTTAAAATCGATAGGGCGACCCTTGAATGAACCCGCCGCAAAGACTGGGGGAGGCAATGAACCAGATTTACTTGAAGGCAAACCCATCTCGCTGTTGCTGAAGTAATAGCCTAGAACGACATTCCGTTGCTTGAGCTTGTCGGCGAACAAGGCATCGTACTCAAGCGCAGGTTTGATTTGGGTCAGAACAGATTGGAATTGAGCGACATCTTTGAACTGCTTACGCCCCAATTCTTGCAAGACGTTGAGACCAGAGCTGGTGTCCTTTTCTGCGAACACAACGTCGAAGCCTACAGCTGCGACTTTGTAACGATCAAACAACTCATCCATCAGGGTGGCCATCTTATCCCTGCCCCACGGCCACCGGCCTTCTTGCTTCAAACTCTTTTCGTCGATATCAAGAATGACGATGCGGTCATCTGACGTATTCGGCAGCGTCATCCGCATCCGATAGTCATACAACTTAGCATCCGTGAATTGAACGAAACCCAGCCCGTAGAATTTAGCCGCATCGCCCAAGAAAACGAGCATGACGAGCAACCCCAAGCCGACGAGCAGTGCATGTTTTTTCATGCACCGCCCTCTTTGCTAGCAGAAAAAAGCACCTGCCTAGAGATCACTTTAGGACTCCTCGATCAGGTCTTGAAATAGAACTCCATCTTGACCCCAGCGAGCTCGATGATGTCATGATCATTCAATTGATGAGGCTGCTCCCCCACCGAAGCGCCATTCACCAAGGGGAAACTGGCGCCCTCGACGTGCGTGATGAAATAGCCATGCGGACGGCGAGCCAATACGGCGACTTGCACGCCAGGCTTACCTAGCGTCGTCAGATTCTTGCTGAGTTCCAACTCTCGCCCCAAGTTCGGGCCATTCAATATCTGGATGATCGCGACTGGAGTCTGCGCTGCAGGTGCTGCCGCAGGCGCAGGTGCCACATCCACTTTCGGAGCAGTCGCATTGAACTGTGTAGTCGACTCATGTTTGGCCGCTGCAACACCCACATTGCCTTGAGTCTGATTGAACCCATCTTCTGGTTTGGCTTGTTTGACTGGCGCACGCAACACCATGGTCTTTTCGAAATCAGCGGAAGATGTCTGTGTCGGCTGATCATTCAAATATTTGAGTTTGTACTTGCCGATCTCGATGACGTCATTGTTCTGCAAGAAGTGCTTCTGTGTCGGCGCGCCATTGACTACCGAACCATTCGTACTACCCAGATCCTCGAAGAAGGAATCGTTCAAGATAGTGATGACGGCAGCATGCTCGCTACTCACCGCCAAGTTGTCGATGGCAATATCATTGTGCGGCTTGCGACCGATGGTGGTGCGCTCTTTGGTGAGCGGGTATTCCTTAATCACCGCGCCATCCATGCTGAGTATCAATTTTGCCGTCATATCGTTCCCCTAATCACTTTCAACCAGATCAATTCTTGAACCAAGATTTCAGTTTCGCCCACCAACCGCGTGGAGCCGCATAACTGCCCTTCACTTTAACTAAGATGACTGAGACGTTATCGCGTCCGCCATTGTCGTTCGCCTGCTCGATGAGTTGCGTCGCAGCCAACGAGAGGTTACCTTGCAACATCTGTAACGTCGCGCCGATATCCTCGTCTTCCACCATATCATTGAGGCCGTCAGAGCAGAACAAGTAGATGTCTCCCACTTCGACATCATACAAATGTACTTCAGGAACAACGTCAGCCTCGATACCGACAGCACGTGTCACCAGATTCTTGTTCTTAGACAACTTCGCCAACTCTTTACTAATGATGCCGCTGTCAATCTGTTCCTGTAGCAATGAGTGATCTCGCGTAACCGTCTCGAACACTTCGCCGCGCAATCGATACATACGCGAATCACCCACGTGAGCGACAGCCACTCGGTCGTCATAGAACAAACCAGTGACGATGGTAGTACCCATACCTGCATATTGCGGCTGACTCTGCGCTGCATTAAAGATAGAGAGGTTGGCTTTCTTCACGTTGTCACGCAACACCGCCACACCCACTTCATCCCCTGATTCAGCGTCCTTATCTTCAGGAGAAACCGCTTCCAAACGATGCCGGACTTCGCTCGCCAGCACCGAGACGGCGATACCACTGGCGACCTCACCTGCGTTATACCCACCCATACCGTCAGCCAAGACGACCAGTCCATGCGCGGCATCAAAGGTCACGCTATCTTCATTGTGAGAACGCACCATCCCTGGATTGGTTTGGCTTACGATCTCCAGCGCTTCATTTATATTCACGGCCTAACCTCGCGCTTGATAGTTCACTGCAGACCTGCCGCACATTGGCGAATCGCTTCCGCCATCGCGGCACCGCTTTCATACCGATCTTCGACTTTTTTCGCCAACGCCTTATTGATGATGCTAACGACACATGGCGGCACGTTCGGATTGATTTTCAGAATGTCCGTATGCGGCTCGTTGGCGATCTTGAACATCAATTGCGCCATCGAATCGCCTTCGAAGGGTAGCTTACCACACACCAATTGATAGAGACTCACGCCCAAAGAGAACAAGTCGGAATGCCCCTCGATCTTAGCGCCAGACAATTGCTCGGGGGACATGAAGGAAGGTGTGCCGAGCACCATGCCCGTCTTCGTCTTGCTCGAATCGGTGATACGCGCGATGCCGAAGTCGGTCACTTTCACAGTATCACTTTCCAAGTCATACATGATGTTTGCAGGCTTGATGTCGCGGTGCACCACGTTCAGTCCGTGTGCATACCCCAAAGCATCAGCAACACGCGCAACGATGCTCAATACTTTAGGTAACGGCAATAGATTATCTGGCTTGGAATAGACAACCAAGTCTTTTCCCTTAAGGAATTCCATCGCGATATAGGCCAAGTCATGTTCTTCACCCGCGTCGTACATCGTCACGATGTTAGGGTGATTCAATCGACCGGCCGTCTCCGCCTCACGGAAGAAGCGCGCTTTCACATCTTCCAGTTCATCCGCCTCGAACTCTTGCGACAACGCCATGGTCTTGATCGCCACTACACGACTGATCTTCGGATCTTTACCGAGGTAGACCACACCCATCGCGCCTTTGCCCAATTCTTTCTCGATCTGGTAACGACCTAGCATCGGCTTCGCCAATCCTGCCTGATCCAACTTCATCGTACTGTCGTTACTACGCCCAGAAGACCCACCCAAAATGATGGTCTCAGACATCGCTTTGGACTGTGCTGTACGTGCCTCGAGGTCGCGGAACTTAGGGTTGTGTTCTGCCATGTATTTGAAGACAGACTCAGCTTTATTGAACTGGCGTTTGCGCTCGAAGTCGAGACCCAAGTTGTACAACACGTCCATCAAACTATCGTCCAGCGGGACTTTGCGGAACTTGTCGAAAGCCATGTCGAGTTGCCCCTGCCCTTGGAAGGCAAGACCCAACATGCGATTGCTCTCAGCAGAATCGGCATCAGATTTTTCTTTACCCTTCTCCGTCATCAAGAATCGCTTAGTCGTCAGCAACAAGTGTCCAACCAATAACAAAGCAGCGGGCAACATCAGTTGCAGCCACAGTGCCTGTGTCGTCATGAGAATGAAATGGATCGCCAGCAACGCAACGAACATTCCGCCGGTGATGATCGCCCCAAGCCCCGCACTCAAACGTGGCAACAACAGGATCAGATAGAGCGCCACCAACAAGAACACAGCGATCTCAGCCCAGATACCCCAGCTTGGAACGACAAAGAAGTCTTGCTTCAAGATACTGGATACTGAATGCGCCAAGGTAAGTACTGGTGGCGTAGCGGCAGAGATCGGCGTGACTTGAGCAGCGCCAACACCTGCTGCAGTCGCTCCAATCAACACGATCTTGTCGCGATATTTTTCAGCGGGAATCTTGCCTGTAAGCACGTCGTAGAATGAATCCACTTGGAACGCCGGCTTGCCGTCACGATCAGCATAGAAATAAGTGTGCATGCGCAAAGCAGGATCGGTAGCGATGCTGAGATTGCCCAATTTGACACCTTCACCTAGTGTGACATTGATGTCCTTTGGCTCAAGATTCAAACTCTTTGCGGCGATCATCAGGGATAGTGATGGGTAGTACTGGTCGTAGTAGCCGACCACCAGTGGTTCGGTGCGAATACCGCCATCCACATCTGGCGTCGAGTTCAAATGACCGATCGCCAAGGCTGGCTGCCCCAAGACAGGAATAGGCACCAGTGCCGCTAACGCAGGCACAGGGAATGCAGAGTCCGCTCCACCTTGCACGTTCACCAGATTGTTCTTCAATATATAGTCTGGCAGTGGTGCATCCGGATTCCCCTGCGGCTCACCCAACTCGAAGTACAAACCCAGCAAGACGTTGTTGACCTTAGCCATGCTCTCGGCAAGCTTCTGATCGTTATCGAGATGTGACAACGCATCCTGCATCAGCCCCTGCAACTCCTGCCACTCTGCAGGGTTGGTCTTTTGCAAAGAGGTCTTTTCTAAGACGGTAGCAATATTGAGGATGTAATCCAAGCCGGAATCGACTTGTGGCTCGAAGAAGAGTGCCGTATGTCCAATGACCTTCGCATTCCCTGTCGCCAAGATATCCAGCATCTGAGCTTGTATCTCACGTGGCCAAGGCCAGCGTCCCAGATTAGCGATACTCTCATCATCGATAGCGATGACGGCGATCTTATCGCTCGCATCACGTGATGAGGCCAACACTCCCCAGTCATAAGCTTTGCGCTCAAGACTTTGAATGACATCTGTTCCTGCACTGAACAAAAACAGCAAGGCCACCAGCACGCCAGTGAACCAATCCGCTTTAAAAAACGATATTTTTTTCATAGTTGCCCTGCCCGTTTATACATTTTCCCTGAGCTTGCTGGGCAGATACTAAAACAATTTTCAATTCCAAACCATACCTGATTGATTTATCAGGAATTTGAAACTGAATCAGCGTGCGATAGTGACTGGAATCTTCGACATCTGTGCAACCTTGCTGGTTACTGACCCCAGAAGGAGTTTGGCCAGACTTTCTTCACCCTGAGCACCAATGATGATCTGATCGGCTTTTTGCTCTTCCGCATACTGCACGATCGCCTCAGCTGGACGACCGATACTGATGTGGTATTGATACGCAAGATTGGCCTCATCCAAGATGGCACGCGACTTTTCCAAGGCAGCCATGCCCTGCTCACGGTAGTAATCGTTGATTGTCTCTTGGCTGATGAACAACTTCACATTTCCAGCTGCCACATTCCACTGCACGTTAAGCAAAAACAACTGAGGGGGTTGTTTCATCTGAGCCGAAAGCGCGACAGCGTGTTTCACCGCACACAAACCATTCTCAGAACCATCTACTGGGATCAATATGTTCATTGCATCTTCCTTATTCAATCCGCTTTCACGTGTTCATCCACTAGGTCGATCGCTTTTGCGTTCCTCAACTTGCGCATCGTCAGCCATTTCCCAATGGCCAGCACTAGCACAGCACAAGTAGCCGGAACGATCCAATGCAACAAATGATTTGCCTCGACCAGCGGCTTGAACAAAGCTTCCGTCACCAACATCTCACCCGCAACAAAACCCAGCAACGCGCCACCGGCCATGATGATGAACGGAAAACGATCGATCAGTTTCAACACCAACTGACTACTCCAAGCAATGAGCGGGATACTGATGAGCAGACCGAACACCAGCAGCGCAACATTGCCTTTTGCAGCAGCAGCAACTCCCAACACGTTATCCAAGCTCATCACAAAGTCAGCGATGATAATGGTCTTGATCGCGCCCCACAATTGCGTATCTGCTTTGATGTTACCTTCGCTATGCCCCTCATCATCAGGCAAGATCAGCTTGACGCCGATCCAGATCAGCAAGATCGCACCCACCAACTTAAGATAAGGCAATGCCAACAAGCTCACCGCAAAGAAAGTCAGGACAACACGCAAGCCGATCGCGCCACCGACACCGTACATGATGCCCAAACGCCGTTGCGCAGGCGGCAGATTGCGGCACGCCAATGCGATCACCACAGCGTTGTCTCCCGACAACAGCAAGTCGATCATGATGATCTTGAATACATCCACCCAAAATTGCGGTGCTGAAAACATTTCTAACATCAACTACCCCTTCAATATCTTTTGCATGGTGCGCCCCATCTCGGCTGGATTGCGTGTGATGTAAATACCGCTCTCCTCCATCACTGCCAATTTTTCATTGGCCCCGCCCTGACCGCCTGAAATGATCGCACCCGCATGACCCATGCGCTTCCCAGGAGGTGCTGTGACACCCGCGATGAAGCCGACCACCGGCTTCTTCATGTTGTCTTTGATCCAACGCGCACATTCTTCTTCATCGCTACCGCCGATCTCTCCGACCATGATGACCGCATCGGTCTCTGGATCGTCGTTGAATAGACGCATCACATCGATGTGTTTCAGACCATTGATAGGATCGCCGCCGATACCGACGCAAGATGATTGCCCCATGCCTAATGCAGAGAGCTGACCTACCGCTTCATACGTCAACGTACCAGAACGCGATACCACACCGATGCGCCCCTTCTTATGAATATGCCCCGGCATGATGCCGATCTTGATCTCGTCTGGCGTGATTAGGCCAGGGCAGTTCGGCCCGATCAGGATGGTCTTCTTACCTTGCATCTTGTAGCGTGTCTTCACCATATCGTGCACAGGAATGCCCTCGGTGATGCAGATGACCAAATCGAGATCCGCTTCAACCGCTTCATCGATAGCAGCTGCCGCACCTGAGGGAGGAACATAGATGACCGATACCGTCGCACCTGTGGCCTTCTTTGCATCCAGCACGCTGGCATAGACCGGGATACCTTCAAAATCTTCGCCCGCCTTTTTCGGATTCACGCCAGCCACGAAACAGTTCGCCCCATTC
>PNNY01000050.1 GCA_013824485.1 Sideroxydans sp. | reverse complement strand
AATAAGTAGCGATTCTGGCGGAGCGAAGTTCGCTCCGCCGTTGTCGTTTGTAGAGGTTAATAGGCCAGTAGCTCAATTGGTAGAGTATCGGTCTCCAAAACCGAGGGTTGGGGGTTCGAGACCCTCCTGGCCTGCCAGTTAATAAGTAGAACGGACGTACATGGCTGACAAGATCAAAATACTGGTTGCCCTGCTGCTCATCGCGGCGGGTGTGGTCGGTTACTACGCATTGAGCGATAGCGCTACGGTATTGCGTGTCCTGATGGTGATGTTCGGTGTGCTGGCTGCGGCTGGTGTGTTCTGGACCAGCACGATGGGTAAGCAGTTCTTTGGTTTTGCCAAGGATTCCGTTGCCGAATCAAAGCGTGTGGTGTGGCCAACTCGTAAAGAGACGATGCAGACCACAGGGGTTGTGATCTTGTTTGCAGTTGTGATGTCCCTGTTCTTGTGGGCTGTTGACGCGAGTCTGATGGCGATCGTGAATCTATTGATGGGACGGGGTGACTGATGGCTAAGCGTTGGTATGTGGTGCATACGTACTCCCAGTTCGAGAAAAGCGTACAGCGCGCTTTGCTAGAGCGTATCGAGCGTACCGGAGTGCAAGATCTCTTCGGTCAGATACTTGTTCCTGTAGAAGAGGTCGTTGAGCTGAAGGGTGGTCAAAAGACCATCAGTGAGCGCAAATTCTTCCCCGGATATCTCTTGGTCGAGATGGAAATGACCGATGAAACTTGGCACTTGGTGAAGAACACACCTAAAGTCACAGGTTTCCTCGGCGGGTCTGCGATGAAGCCTTCGCCAATCAGTCAAAAAGAAGTCGACAACATCATGCAGCAGATGCAAGCAGGTGTTGAAAAGCCGCGTCCCAAAGTGCTGTTCGAAGTGGGCGAGGCGGTACGCGTCAAAGAAGGTCCATTCACCGACTTCAACGGTATGGTGGAAGACGTCAATTACGACAAGAGCAAACTACGCGTGTCGGTCACCATCTTCGGTCGATCCACACCTGTAGAACTGAATTTCGGGCAAGTCGAAAAAGCCTGATGTTGAGCGCCGGTTTTTCCGGCATTAAGTAACGGGGAGCTTATCGGAGCGGTTGCGATAGGCGTTTAACCCACAACAAGGAGTAGTAACGTGGCAAAGAAGATCATCGGCTTTATCAAGCTGCAAGTGCCTGCGGGCAAAGCAAATCCAAGTCCTCCTATCGGTCCAGCACTGGGTCAGCGCGGCTTGAACATCATGGAATTCTGTAAGGCTTTCAACGCCCAGACCCAAGGCGTAGAGCCAGGTCTGCCAATCCCAGTGGTGATCACCGCGTTCGCAGACAAGAGCTTCACTTTCGTGATGAAGACTCCACCTGCGACCATCTTGATCAAGAAGGCTGCTGGCGTTCAAAAAGGTAGTAAGACTCCTCATACTGACAAGGTCGGTAAGTTGACACGCAAGCAAGCGGAAGACATCGCAAAAGCAAAACAACCTGACCTGACAGCGGCCGACTTGGACGCAGCTGTACGCACCATCGCTGGTAGCGCACGCAGCATGGGCATCACAGTGGAAGGGGTTAAATAATATGGCACTCTCTAAACGTTATAAGGCACTGGCTGCCAAAGTTGACCGTAATAAGCTGTACGCGCTGGATGAGGCGTTGAAGCTGGTCAAAGAAACCGCAAAAGCGAAATTCGATGAGTCCATCGACGTTGCTGTGAATCTGGGTATCGATGCTAAGAAGTCTGACCAATTGGTTCGTGGTTCCGTCGTTCTGCCTAAGGGTACGGGCAAGACCATGCGCGTCGCTGTGTTCGCGCAAGGTGCTAAGGCTGAAGAAGCTAAGGCTGCGGGTGCAGACATCGTTGGTTTCGACGATCTGGCTGAAACCATCAAAGCAGGCAAGATGGACTTCGACGTCGTGATCGCATCTCCTGATGCGATGCGTATCGTTGGTCAGTTGGGTCAGATCCTGGGCCCACGCGGTTTGATGCCTAACCCAAAGGTTGGCACAGTGACTGCTGATGTGGCGGGCGCGGTGAAGAATGCAAAAGCGGGTCAAGTGCAATACCGTACAGACAAGAACGGCATCATCCAGTGCACCATCGGTCGTGCCTCTTTCGCGCCAGAAGCGCTGCGCGAAAACTTGCTGACCTTGATCGATGCATTGAACAAGGCTAAGCCAGCATCTTCAAAAGGTGTGTACCTGAAGAAAGTGGCGATCTCCAGCACCATGGGTGTCGGTATTCGCGTCGAGCAGGCCAGCTTGGTAGCTTAATGTTTTGAATTTGGCGATGGAGCTTCGGCTTCATCGCCACTTGTTCTTTGACTGCTGGCGGGATTGGCAGATTATCAAAGACCGTAGGTGTCGAAGGCGCAGTCAGCCAGAGATCTAATCGACGGAAGTTTCGTCGGCCCACGTAGATGGTGTGCCCGCGAGCAGGACATATTTTTCCTGTCTTGAGGACGCGGTCGTTAATCGGGAATGTCGCACTTGGGTGAGATATTCCTTAATCAAAATGGAGAAAGACTTTGAGTCTAAATCTGCAAGAAAAGCAAGCGGTCGTTGCTGAAGTCAGTGCTCAAGTAGCACAGGCTCAGACCATCGTATTGGCTGAGTATCGCGGCATCGCCGTTGCAGACATCACCAATTTGCGCGCTAACGCACGTAAGTCGGGTGTCTATGTCCGTGTGTTGAAGAACACATTGGCACGTCGTGCGGTGCAAGGCACTCCGTTCGAAGCGTTGGCAGATAAGATGGTTGGTCCTTTGGTTTACGGGATCAGCGCTGATGCTGTCGCTGCTGCGAAGGTCGTTTATGACTTCGCTAAGACGAACGATAAGCTGGTGATCAAAGCAGGTGCTTACAACGGTAAGGTTTTGGATGTGTCAGGCGTTTCCGCACTGGCTACCGTACCTTCCAAAGAAGTACTGCTGGCGCAATTGTGTGGTCTGTTGCAATCGCCTGTTTCTGGCTTGGCACGCGTACTCGCTGCTGTGTCTGAGAAGCAAGCTGCTGCTACCGCCGCTTAATTTCACAAACCCTTAATTCAGGAATAAACAAAATGGCATTTGATAAAGACGCATTTTTGACATCATTGGACAGCATGTCCGTATTGGAACTTAACGAACTGGTAAAGGCGATCGAAGAGAAGTTCGGCGTTTCTGCTGCTGCAATGTCCGCACCTGCTGCTGGCGGCGCTGCTGGCGGTGGTGGCGCTGCCGCTGCTGAGCAAACTGAGTTCTCCGTGATCTTGAAGTCCGCTGGCGAAGCCAAGGTCAACGTGATCAAGGTAGTTCGTGCAATTACTGGTCTGGGCTTGAAAGAAGCTAAGGACTTGGTAGACGGCGCACCTAAGACAGTTAAAGAAGGCGTGAACAAGGCTGACGCTGACTCCATCGCTAAGCAACTGATCGAAGCTGGCGCAACTGCTGAAATCAAGTAAGCATTTGTGTGTGTAAAAGGCTGACGGATAACCCGTCAGCCTTTTGCCGCTTCTAGAATCAAAACCCGTTTGGGGGTGTTTTTCGAGTCAGAAAGCAAAGGTTAGCGAACGTTTGATGAGTTCTTTGCCCTTTGATGTTTGGTTCTGGCCAGACCTAGATGTCTGGTTGAGCTGTAGAGATTGATGTCAGTCCTCATCGCGAGATGATGGCTTGCAAACTTTGTTTTCCAACTGTCGTGGAGATTTTATGAGTTACTCTTTCACCGAAAAAAAACGTATTCGCAAAAGCTTTGCAAAACGCAAAGGTGCTTTGCCCGTACCGTTCTTGTTGTCTACACAGTTGGAGTCGTATAGCGCTTTCCTGCAAGCTTGGAACGCGCCGGAGCAACGTAAGAACGAAGGTCTGCAATCCGCCTTCAATTCGATCTTCCCGATCGAGAGTCATAACAAGTTCGCACGTCTGGACTTCGTCAGCTATCAGCTCGGCATGCCAGCATTCGATGTGCGTGAGTGCCAGCAACGTGGTCTGACCTACGCTTCGCCTTTGCGCGCGCGCGTGCGCCTGACCATTCTGGACAAAGAAGCGTCTAAGCCGACAGTCAAAGAAGTGAAAGAGCAAGAAGTCTACATGGGCGAGATCCCATTGATGACCAACACCGGCTCTTTCGTCATCAACGGTACCGAGCGCGTCATCGTGTCGCAGCTGCACCGTTCGCCTGGCGTGTTCTTCGAGCATGACCGCGGCAAGACTCACGCTTCCGGCAAGTTGCTGTTCTCCGCTCGTGTCATTCCTTACCGTGGTTCTTGGTTGGACTTTGAATTCGACGCGAAGGATTTTGTTTACTTCCGTATCGACCGTCGTCGTAAGTTGCCAGTCACCATCCTGCTGAAGTCTTTGGGTTACACACCCGAGCAGATTTTGGCGATGTTCTTCCAATTCGACACCTTCCACTTCGGCAAGAAGGGCATCCAGTTCGAAGTGGTCGCAGAGCGTCTGCGTGGCGAGATCGCACGCTTCGACATCGAAGCCAAGGGCAAGCTCATAGTAGCAAAAGACAAGCGCATCACCGTTCGTCACATCCGTGAGATGCAAGAAGCTGGTCTGGACAAGCTGACCGTTGCTGAAGATTTCTTGATGGGCCGTGTATTGGCACAGAACATCGTGGACAAAGACAGCGGCGAAGTCATCGCCAATGCGAACGACGAGATCACCGAGACTTTGTTGGGCCAGTTGCAAGCGGCCGGTATCAGCAAGATCCACACCTTGTATACCAACGAGTTGGATCAGGGCGCATTCATCTCGCAAACACTGCGTACTGATGAGACCACTGATCAATGGACTGCACGCGTTGCGATCTATCGCATGATGCGTCCTGGCGAGCCTCCTACCGAGGACGCAGTGGAAGCCCTGTTCGGCGGTCTGTTCTTCAGCGAAGAGCGCTATGACTTGTCGACTGTTGGTCGTATGAAATTCAATCGCCGTATCGGTCGTGAAGAATTGACAGGCGCGGTCACGCTGTCCAACGAAGACATCGTTGAAGTCGTGAAGATCTTGGTCGAGTTGCGCAATGGTCGCGGCGAGATCGATGACATCGATCACTTGGGTAACCGTCGCGTGCGCGCCGTGGGCGAGTTGGCAGAGAACCAATTCCGTGTCGGTCTGGCACGTGTAGAGCGCGCTGTGAAAGAACGCTTGGGTCAAGCCGAAGCTGACAATCTGATGCCGCATGACTTGATCAACGCCAAGCCGATCTCGGCTGCGGTGAAAGAGTTCTTCGGTTCTTCGCAATTGTCGCAGTTCATGGATCAGACCAACCCGTTGGCAGAAGTGACGCACAAGCGTCGTATCTCCGCACTGGGCCCAGGTGGTCTGACTCGCGAACGCGCAGGCTTCGAGGTGCGCGACGTGCATCCGACTCACTACGGTCGTGTATGTCCTATCGAGACACCAGAAGGTCCGAACATCGGCCTGATCAACTCCTTGGCACTGTACGCACGTACCAACGAATATGGCTTCATCGAAACACCGTATCGCAAGGTCTCCAAGAGCCGTGCGACTGATGACGTGAGCTACCTGTCTGCGATCGAGGAAGGCAACTTCACCATCGCTCAGGCGAACGCTGAATTGGACAAGAAGGGCCACTTCACGAACGACATCGTGTCTGCACGTCAGCACAACGAGTTCGTGTTGGCTGAACCAGAGAACATCGAGTACATGGACGTTGCGCCTGCGCAGGTCGTATCCGTCGCTGCTTCACTGATCCCATTCTTGGAACACGATGACGCGAACCGTGCGTTGATGGGTGCCAACATGTCACGTCAAGCCGTGCCTGTGTTGCGCGCTGAGAAGCCGCTGGTGGGTACAGGCATCGAGCGCACCGTTGCGGTCGACTCCGGTACTGCTGTGCAAGCATGGCGCGGTGGTCGTGTTGATTACGTCGATTCCGCTCGTATCGTGGTACGTGTGAACGACGACGAGACAGTGGCCGGCGAAGTTGGTGTGGACATCTACAACCTGACCAAGTACACCCGTTCCAACCAGAACACCAACATCAACCAACGTCCGCTGGTACGTATCGGCGACGTGATCGCTCGCGGCGACGTTGTGGCTGACGGTGCATCGACTGACATGGGCGAATTGGCGTTGGGTCAGAACATGATGATTGCGTTCATGCCATGGAATGGTTACAACTTCGAAGACTCGATCATGATCTCCGAGCGCGTCGTTGCGGAAGATCGCTTCACTTCGATCCACATCGAAGAGTTGACCGTGATGGCACGTGACACCAAGCTGGGTACAGAAGAGATCACACGTGACATCCCTAACTTGTCCGAAGGCCAAATGGCGCGTCTGGATGAGTGCGGCATCGTGCACATCGGCGCGGAAGTCGGCGTGGGTGACGTGCTGGTCGGTAAGGTCACTCCTAAGGGCGAGACACAACTGACACCAGAAGAGAAATTGTTGCGCGCGATCTTCGGCGAGAAGGCCTCTGACGTGAAGGACACTTCTTTGCGCGTGAAGGCTGGTATCTCCGGTACCGTCATCGACGTGCAAGTGTTCACCCGTGAAGGCTTGCAACGCGACAAGCGCGCGCAACAGATCGTTGACGATGAGTTGGCACGCTACAAGAAAGACTTGGCGGACCAGATGCGTATCGTTGAATTGGATGCGTTCTCTCGTTTGGAAAAGATGTTGCACAACAAGGTGGCGAACGGCGGCCCTAAGAAGCTGGCCAAGGGCACCAAGTTGAACAAGGAATATCTGCACAGCGTCGAGCATCATCAATGGTTCGACATCCGCGTGGCTGACGATGAAGTCGCTGCACAGATGGAGCAGATCAAAGAAGGTCTGGCGCAGAAGCGCGTCGAATTCGATGCGGCATTCGAGCTGAAGAAGAAGAAGCTGACACAAGGCGACGAATTGCAAGCCGGTGTGCAGAAGATGGTCAAGGTGTACGTGGCAGTGAAACGTCGCTTGCAACCGGGTGACAAGATGGCCGGTCGTCACGGTAACAAGGGTGTGGTCTCACGCATCGTTCCAGTGGAAGACATGCCGCACATGGCGGATGGTTCGCCAGTGGACATCGTGTTGAACCCATTGGGTGTTCCGTCACGTATGAACATCGGTCAGGTGTTGGAAGTTCATTTGGGCTGGGCAGCCAAAGGTCTGGGCAAGAAGATCGCCAAGATGTTGGAAGAGCAAGCCAAGGTCGCCGACGTACGCAAGTTCTTGGACAAGATCTACAAGGGCGAGCAAGCCGAAGAGATCGCCTCGTTCACTGATGAAGAAGTGATCGAGATGAGCCGCAACCTGCGCGCAGGTGTGCCATTCGCGACCCCGGTATTCGACGGCGCGAGCGAAGAAGAGATCAAGGAACTGTTGGAATTGGCCGATCTGCCAACTTCCGGCCAGATCCAGTTGTATGACGGACGCACAGGCGACGCCTTCGACCGTAAGGTCACCATCGGCTACATGCACGTACTGAAACTGCACCACTTGGTCGACGACAAGATGCACGCACGTTCGACAGGTCCGTACAGCTTGGTCACACAACAACCGTTGGGTGGTAAGGCTCAGTTCGGTGGTCAGCGCTTCGGTGAGATGGAGGTGTGGGCGTTGGAAGCATACGGCGCCGCTTACATCCTGCAAGAGATGTTGACTGTGAAGTCCGATGACGTGAACGGTCGTACCAAGGTGTACGAGAACATCGTCAAGGGCGATCACAAGATCGACGCAGGCATGCCTGAGTCCTTCAACGTGTTGACCAAGGAGATCCGTTCTCTGGGTATCGACATTGATCTGGAACGTCACTAAGACCGCCGCGTACAAAGCTAAACAAGGAGCTACCACATGAAATCAATTTTGGATCTGTTCAAGCAAGTCACGCAAAAGGAAGAGTTCGACGCGATCAAGATCGGTCTGGCCTCTCCCGAGAAGATCCGTTCGTGGTCTTACGGCGAAGTGAAGAAGCCTGAGACCATCAACTACCGTACCTTCAAGCCTGAGCGCGATGGTCTGTTCTGCGCCAAGATCTTCGGCCCAGTCAAAGACTACGAATGCTTGTGCGGTAAGTACAAGCGCCTAAAGCATCGTGGCGTGATCTGCGAGAAGTGCGGCGTTGAAGTCACGCTTTCCAAAGTGCGTCGTGAGCGCATGGGCCACATCGAACTGGCATCCCCAGTCGCCCACATCTGGTTCTTGAAGTCGTTGCCATCCCGTCTGGGTATGGTGTTGGATATGACATTGCGTGACATCGAACGCGTGTTGTACTTCGAAGCCTATGTCGTTACTGAGCCAGGCATGACGCCGCTCAATCGCGGTCAATTGTTGTCGGAAGATGACTACATCGCCAAGATCGAAGAGTACGGCGATGACTTCACCGCATTCATGGGTGCTGAAGGTGTGCGTGCATTGTTGCGCGCGCTGGACGTGCCATCTGAAGTCGAGAAGATCCGCGCTGAACTGGAAGCCACCAGCTCCGAGACCAAGATCAAGAAATATGCAAAACGCCTGAAGGTGTTGGAAGCGTTCATGCAGTCTGGCATCAAGCCTGACTGGATGGTGATGGAAGTGTTGCCGGTGTTGCCACCAGAGTTGCGCCCATTGGTGCCTTTGGATGGTGGCCGTTTCGCAACCAGCGATCTGAACGATCTGTATCGTCGCGTCATCAACCGTAACAACCGTCTGCGTCGCCTGTTGGAATTGAAGGCACCGGACATCATCGTGCGCAACGAAAAACGTATGTTGCAAGAGTCCGTAGACTCCTTGCTGGACAACGGTCGTCGCGGCAAAGCGATGACTGGCGCGAACAAGCGTCCGTTGAAGTCTCTGGCTGACATGATCAAGGGTAAGGGCGGTCGTTTCCGTCAGAACTTGTTGGGTAAGCGCGTCGACTACTCTGGTCGTTCCGTGATCGTCGTTGGTCCGCAACTGAAGCTGCATCAATGCGGTCTGCCAAAGAAGATGGCGTTGGAGTTGTTCAAGCCATTCATCTTCGAACGTCTGGAAAAGATGGGTCTGGCTACGACGATCAAGGCTGGTAAGCGTATGGTCGAGGCAGAAGAGCCGATTGTTTGGGACATCTTGGAAGAAGTCATCCGCGAACATCCGGTGATGCTGAACCGTGCGCCAACGTTGCACCGTTTAGGTATCCAAGCCTTCGAGCCTATCCTCATCGAAGGTAAGGCGATCCAGTTGCATCCGTTGGTTTGCTCGGCATTCAACGCCGACTTCGACGGTGACCAAATGGCCGTTCACGTTCCTTTGTCGCTGGAAGCGCAGATGGAAGCACGCACTTTGATGCTTGCCTCCAACAACGTGCTGTCTCCAGCCAACGGTGAGCCGATCATCGTTCCTTCACAGGATATCGTGTTGGGTCTGTACTACATGACGCGTGCAAAAGAAGCAGCATTGGGTGAAGGCTCCATGTTCGCTGACGTGTCTGAAGTGTTGCGTGCTTACCGTTCTGGTCACGTCGATCTGCAAGCGAAGGTGTTGGTACGTATCAAGGAAGTGGTGACCAACGAAGCAGGCGAGAAGGAAGACAAATTCACACGCTACGAGACCACAGTGGGTCGTGCGATCTTGTCCGAACTATTGCCAGCGAACCTGCCGTTCAGCTTCGTCAATAAATCGCTCAAGAAAAAAGAGATCTCGCGTCTCATCAACGCCAGCTTCCGTCGTTGCGGTCTGCGCGACACGGTCATCATGGCTGACCAATTGATGTACACCGGTTTTGCTTACGCGACCCGTGCGGGTATCTCCATCTGTGTGGACGACATGCTGGTGCCACAACAGAAGAACGAATTGATCGGCGCAGCCGAAAAAGAAGTTCATGAGATCCACACTCAATACACCTCTGGTCTGGTGACTCAGGGTGAGCGTTACAACAAGGTAGTCGACATCTGGGGCCGTACTGGTGACCAAGTGGCGAAGGCGATGATGGATCAATTGGGCGTTGAGCCTGTGATCGATCGTTTGACTGGCGTTGCGAAACTCGACAAGAAGGGCAATGCAGTCACGCAAGAGTCGTTCAACTCCATCTACATGATGGCGGACTCTGGTGCGCGTGGTTCTGCTGCGCAGATCCGTCAGTTGTCTGGTATGCGCGGTCTGATGGCGAAGCCAGATGGCTCCATCATCGAGACACCGATCACCGCGAACTTCCGCGAAGGTCTGAACATGCTGCAGTACTTCATCTCGACCCACGGTGCTCGTAAAGGCTTGGCAGATACGGCGTTGAAGACAGCGAACTCGGGTTACCTGACACGTCGTCTGGTCGATGTGACACAAGACTTGGTGGTCATCGAGGACGACTGCGGTACCGACAAGGGGCGTTCGATGAAGGCTCTGGTTGAAGGTGGTGAAGTCATCGAAGCCTTGCGTGAACGTATCTTGGGTCGCGTGGTTGCGGCTGATGTGGTCAATCCTGAGACAGGCGAGACCGTGTACGAAGCCAACACCTTGTTGGATGAAGATAAGGTCGAGCTCATCGAATCTTTGGGTATCGATGAAGTGCGCGTGCGCACTCCGTTGACTTGCGATACGCGCTACGGTCTGTGCGCTAAGTGCTACGGACGCGACTTGGGTCGTGGTGGTCTGATCAACGTGGGTGAGGCAGTCGGTGTGATCGCAGCGCAGTCCATCGGTGAGCCAGGTACCCAGCTGACTATGCGTACCTTCCACATCGGTGGCGCGGCATCGCGTACCGTTGTGGCTAGCCAAGTGGAAAGCAAATCGAACGGTCTCATCAAGTACAGCCCGAACATGCGTACCGTCACCACGGCGCGTGGCGAGTTGGTGGTCGTGGCGCGTTCTGGCGAGATCATGGTCACCGATGATCATGGTCGTGAGCGCGAGCGTCACAAGGTGCCTTACGGCGCCAACCTGACTGAGCGCGAAGGCGCTACGGTCAAGGCGGGTGTGGTATTGGCGACATGGGATCCGCATACACGTCCTATCGTCACTGAATATGCAGGTAAGGTGCGCTTCGAGAACATCGAAGAGGGCTCTACTGTCGCCAAACAGATCGACGAAGTCACGGGTCTGTCCACCTTGGTGGTCATCGATCCTAAGCGTGCAACATCTGGCAAGGGCGTGCGTCCGTTAGTTCGTCTGTTGGATGATAAGGGCCAAGAGATCAAGATCGCAGGTACTGAAACGGCAATCTCCGTCACCTTCCAAGTGGGTTCTATCATCACGGTGGAAGACGGCATGCAAGTGGGTGTTGGTGACGTGCTGGCACGTATCCCACAAGAAAGCTCGAAGACACGTGACATCACCGGTGGTCTGCCACGCGTTGCTGAGTTGTTCGAAGCGCGCTCTCCAAAAGATGCAGGTATGTTGGCGGAAGTCACTGGTACCGCTTCATTTGGTAAAGAGACCAAGGGTAAGCAACGTCTGGTCATCACTGACACGACAGGCGTGCCTCATGAGTTCTTGATCCCTAAAGACAAGCATGTGTTGGTACACGATGGTCAAGTGGTGAACCAAGGCGAAATGATCGTGGATGGCCCCGCTGATCCGCACGACATCTTGCGTTTGCTGGGTATCGAAGCGTTGGCGCGTTACATCACCGACGAAGTGCAGGACGTTTACCGCTTGCAAGGCGTGAAGATCAACGACAAGCATATCGAAGTCATCGTGCGTCAGATGTTGCGTCGTGTCGCGATCGTGGACGAAGGTGATACGACCTTCATTCCGAAAGAGCAGGTCGAGCGTGCCGAGTTGTTGCAAGAGAACGAGCGTGTCGTTGCCTTGGGCAAACAGCCTGCGACCTTCCAATACATGTTGCTGGGTATCACCAAGGCTTCCTTGTCCACCGATTCGTTCATCTCGGCAGCGTCCTTCCAAGAGACGACTCGCGTGTTGACCGAAGCGGCCATCATGGGCAAGAAGGACGAGTTGCGCGGTCTGAAGGAGAACGTCATCGTGGGCCGTCTGATCCCAGCAGGTACCGGATTGGCTTACCACGTTCTACGTCGCAAGCAGCGTTTAGGCTTGGATGTGGCGGCCACTTCGGTCTCGGCCGCCGTGGAAAGCACGACAGAAGCGCAAGAAGGCGTCTAGTTGTCTTGACAGGCCTAGACTACGTCAATAGAATGCGCGGTCTTTTTAGTCCGCGCATTTCTGTTCAGCGTAGTCCGAGTGCCGGTTTTGAGCAGTTTTGTATTGAAAAAGTAACGTTTTAATAACCAAGTTTTCAGGAAGCGAAGATAAATAATGCCAACCATCAACCAGTTAGTGCGCAAGCCTCGTACGACGGAAGTCATCAAGAGCAAGGTTCCTGCGCTTGCAGGAAGCCCGCAAAAGCGCGGCGTTTGTACCCGTGTCTACACAACGACACCGAAAAAACCGAACTCTGCCTTGCGTAAGGTCGCGAAAGTGCGCCTGACTAACGGTTTTGAGGTCATCTCTTACATCGGTGGTGAAGGCCACAACTTGCAAGAGCACAGTGTGGTCCTGTTGCGCGGTGGTCGTGTGAAAGACTTGCCGGGTGTGCGTTACCACATGGTGCGCGGCAGCTTGGATACGGCTGGTGTGAAAGATCGTAAGCAATCTCGCTCCAAGTACGGTGCGAAGCGCCCGAAAAAAGCGTAATTCCGAATTACAGATATAACTGAGGTATAGATATGCCAAGACGCAGAGAAGTCCCCAAACGCGAAGTTCTTCCGGATCCAAAATTCGGCAACCAAGATCTGTCTAAGTTCGTCAATGTATTGATGACGGCGGGCAAGAAGTCGGTTGCTGAGCGCATCCTTTATGGCGCGCTAGAGCAAGTTGGTAAGAAGAGCGGCAAAGACCCGATCGAAGTCTTCAATCTGGCGATCAACAATGCTA